>JAHXHU010000405.1 GCA_025656375.1 Candidatus Thiodiazotropha sp. (ex Ustalcina ferruginea)
GCCAAATGCATTGGACTGGCATTTCAGATTCAGGACGACATCCTCGATGTTGAAGGCGATACCCATACGCTGGGTAAGACAAAAGGTAAAGATTTCGCTCAGGAAAAGCCCACCTACCCCTCTTTGTTAGGTCTTGCCGGCGCCAAAGAAAAGGCCGGACAGCTACTTCAGGAGGCTTTACACAGCCTGGATAGGTTCAACGCCGAGGCTGATCCACTACGATGGATTGCGCAATACATTACAGAGCGAAAGCACTGATACAACGTCTGTCCAACCATCACTGAACATTGCGGTGATGCTCCCTTTAGGATGTGTAAAAACTGCTAACAAACTAAAAAACAACTATCTTTTATGAAATCAATCAAACAACTATTATGTCAGAAGTTTGACTCTACCCACCGATTTTGGGGATAATTTCCGGTTCGACCCGATTGATTAGGATGTTCGCAGTCACAAACCACACCTGAATCCACGGACTCAGTGTTAAATACCTGATGTTCTATCAGTTGTCCCCAATGCGTGGTGTGGATACCCTTGGATCAATGATTTCATCACAAGCTCACGCCACAGGGTGAAGCAGGAAAAACGAACATGCTCGACAAGACACCACTAAACGGATCACAGATCGCTGACGTGCAGAACAGTGCTGATAACCGCCAAATTGCCATCAACAAGGTAGGTATCAAGGATATACGCCACCCCATGAGGATCAAAGATCGCAGTGAAGGTGAGCAGCACACGATTGCGAATTTCAATATGTACGTCAATCTGCCACATAACTTCAAGGGCACTCATATGTCCCGGTTTGTTGAGATCCTCAACAGCCATGAAACCGAGGTTACGGTCGAGTCATTCAAGGATATGCTGGCCGAGATGACTGATCGTCTGGAAGCGAAATCCGGCCATATAGAGATGAACTTCCCCTTCTTCATCAATAAAACCGCACCGGTTTCAGGTGTCGTTAGCCTGCTGGATTACAACGTCACCCTGATTGGAGAGATCCACGACGGCACACCCATCATCGAAATCAAGGTTGTGGTTCCGGTCACCAGCCTCTGCCCCTGCTCAAAAAAGATCTCCGACCGCGGAGCCCATAATCAACGCTCCCATGTCACTGTCCAAGCCAGGACCAATGGATTTATCTGGATCGAAGAGATTATCGACATGGTCGAAAAACAGGCATCCTGTGAACTCTATGGGCTACTGAAGAGACCTGATGAAAAGTTTGTCACTGAACATGCTTACGACAATCCGAAATTTGTCGAGGATATGGTGCGTGATATTGCCGTACAGTTGAATAACGAAAAACGGATCAGTGCCTATATCGTCGAATCGGAAAATTTCGAGTCGATTCACAACCACTCAGCCTATGCATTGATTGAGCGGGATAAAACTACGGATCCAGTATAGTCGGTCTGCAAATCAACGCTAATAATCGCAAATTGCGGTAGGGTGTGGCCATGCCACACCATAAACCTATCTGATCAAACGGATAGTCAATTGATAACGTTGTGTATTGTTTCAATGGGTGAGTTGCAGACATAGCGTTCGGTGCGGCAGGGCCGCACCCTATATGGCTGATCATCAGTCAGGTCTCTTCCTCAGAACCGCTGTTCCAAAACCAGTACTGATCCCTGGTCCTCCATCTTCACTCGGTTGAGAAAGCTCATGCCCAACAGGACCCGTCCCGGACCGTTACTGTCGATCACAAAACCTCTGATATTTCGTAGTGTAATATCCCCTACCTGAACACGATCCAGAGTCACATCATAGGCGGGCGTAGTCCCATTTGCGGTACTGACATAGATCGGATTTCCCTCAAGTCGATAGGATATGCCCAAGCGTTTCGCCTGGTTTGCATGCATCGCTACAGCAGTTGCGCCGGTATCAACAAGAAAGTTCACGGTCAAGCCGTTGATCGTCCCCACGGTAGTATAGGCGCCTGCTTGATCTCGCCAGACTTTGGCAGTGAGCTGTTCCGGTTTGGAGAAGCGGGTGGTGATATGCCCCCCCAATGGATAGGTTTGGCGTTCTCCATTCAACTCAATGACCGCCTCTTTACTGGTAGCCGATATAAGACGCAGCCCTTCTGGCGAGGGTTGATTGAGTTTCAGCAACCGCCTGACACCATCCACACTGACCATCGCCTTGTCAGTAAAAAGTGCCTCCACAACGATCTGATCGACCGCAAAGACCTGACTGGAAATCAGGCTGATCAGTAACAGCATCAGGTATCGTCCATTTCTCATTTATAGGCACCTCAATTGATGCAGCAAAGCCATTGTGACTGCGGCAAAGATGCCAGCTAAAAGATCATCCAACATGATTCCAAAACCACCGTCCACTTTACGATCAATCCAGCGTATCGGCCAGGGTTTGACGATATCAAACAGTCGAAAGAGTAGAAATCCAAACAGTATCCACATCCAACCAGCAGGGGCAAAAGCCATGGTAACCAGATAGCCGACTATCTCATCCCACACAATGCCGTCATGATCATGCACACCCAGGTCATCCGATGTTTTTTGACATATCCAGATACCCGCTACAAACGCTAGCAGAACAAGCATTAAATAGTAGAATTGTGGCAGTGGCTGTATCACCAGATAAAGCGGTATACCCACCAAAGTGCCAAAAGTACCAGGTGCCTTGGGCATTAATCCGCTGCCAAACCCGAATGCAAGTAAATGCATGGGCTTTCTCATATCGGGTAGTGATTTCTCAGTCATTAATCTGGAAACCTCATTGAGGAACGCGTTGACCGTGCCAAGATAGCTGACAGAGTGTATTCAAGGATGCCTGGCAAGTTCCCCTGATTCGCAGATATTCCGAATTTTGGCATTAATAACATAGTAACCCGGCCCCTTAACAGGCCCTGTTCAGGACGCGAAATGTTGATACCCAGAGCGTTCAGGCACCCAAAGCGTACCGTCTCGTTTGAAACAACGAAGACCCGCTTTCTCTTCGATATATCCTATCCGGGTTATTGGTAAACCCAGTCTATTCGCAAGCTCGCCGATTTGAATACGGTCCACTTCGGGTAGTGTGAAACAGAGCTCATAGTCATCTCCACCCGCAACAACCCTTGTCCAGTCATCCTCTTTACGAAGTGAATCTGCTACTGACCTGGAAAGCGGTAATTTCTCTAGCTCCAGACAGGCCCCGACACCACTGGATTGTAGAATATGTGTCAGGTCCGCCAACAGACCATCAGAGATATCGATTGCACTCGTTGCCATCTGCCGCAGGGCCAAGCCCACCTCAACTCTCGGTTCAGGCCTTTCCAGACGTCGTTTGAGGTACGCTATATCCAAGACATCAACGGCTCCCCCTGACTCTATATGGTGCAGGGCCAGTGCAGCGTCTCCCAGACAACCCGTGACATAGATATCATCGCCCACTTGCGCACCACTACGACGCAATCCTTCTCCGGACGGTACGAAGCCGTGAACTTGCACGGTAATACTTAACGGCCCCAGTGTGGTATCTCCCCCCACCAACTGTACACCGTAATCTGTTGCCAATTTAGCGAACCCCCGACAAAAGGCACTGACCCATGGCTCATCTATCTCTGGCAGGGTCAGTGCGAGGGTCACCCAGGCAGGTTGGGCACCCATTGCTGCCAGATCACTAAGATTAACTGCTAGCGCTTTATGACCAAGGCTTTCAGGTGATACGTCCGAGTAAAAATGCACGCCGGAAACCAGAGTATCAATACTCACAGCCAGGACCCTATCATGGGGCACCTTGAGCAGTGCGGCATCATCACCGATCCCCAACTGAACATCACGTCTAGCGGGAGTCAATGCTGAAAAATAGTGCTTGATCAGGTTGAATTCAGCGATTTCACGATGCTTGTTCATGGCAGTAGCTGCTAGGGCCTGTTAACACTAATTTCAAGACCATTTTTTGTCCAGCAAGGCAGAAGGAGTTCGGTGTAGCCAGTCTACATAAGCGAATGCTAACGCCGCTGGGCGAAAACTGGCCTTGGCCCTTCGGGTTGCGCCCCGAAGGAAGTGCCCTTGGGGTGCACCTGAAAAAGCAGACTGCCAGTACTGTTCCTCATTTATATCGCGACTACAGTGTTTACCCGTATGCTGACCATTGATATCAAAGGTATAGCCAATAAGGCTATTCTGACGGTTACCGGTGCCATATTGATGTTCGCGCTTGCCATACTGGTACATCGCTACACCACCTACAAACTGAACGGGGATCACGAAGGTTCCTAGTCCTTACTTTTTTTTGCTTTAATCTCTACAGAACGGGCCTGCTTTGCAACCTGATCGAGAACCCCATTAACAAATTTATGGCCCTGCTCTGCGCCGAACACCTTGGCCAATTCCACTGCCTCGTTAATAACGACACGATAGGGTATTTCCAACTTATGGCTCAATTCATAGGCGCCTAGCCGTAGAATTGCACGCTCAACCGGGTCCACACTCTCTATAGCACGGTCCAAGGAGGGCTTGAGTAGTTCATCCAACTGCCCAAGATGGCTTGGCACCCCTCGCAGAAGATCCTGAAAATAGGGAATTTCAAAACTATCGAGATCCTGCTCCTCAAGAAACTGATTGACGATATCATTGACATCCTGACCAGCAACCTGCCATTGGTAGATGGCTTGAACAGCATGTTTACGTGCTTGACTGCGTTTTACATTCATTAACCGATCTGACGCAATAGATTGACCATCTCAATGGCGGAAAGAGTGGCTTCCGCCCCCTTATTCCCCGCTTTTGTTCCAGCACGCTCAATGGCCTGTTCAATGGTATCCACCGTCAATACACCAAATGCAATAGGGACACCGTGCTTAAGACTCACCTGAGCCATCCCTTTCACGCATTCGCCAGCAACATAGTCGAAATGCGGGGTACCACCACGAATCACAGCGCCAAGAGCAATAATGGCGTCATATTCTCCGGAGGCCGCCAGCTTATCTAATGCCACTGGCATTTCAAATGCACCGGGGAGACGCACCAGCGTCATATCATTATCACTGGCACCATGCCGTTTCAGGGTGTCAATGGCCCCGTCCAGGAGACTTTCGACAATAAAGCTGTTGAAACGCGCCGCCACCAGGCAGAAACGCGCATTGTTGACAGTCATTGCCCCTTCGATCGTCTTTATACTCATCATACTTACCCTGAAATTAAAACTGACAGTTTGCGCTATTCAAACCAACTATAGCTTCTCACCCACCACATACTCAGTAACTTCCATACCAAACCCCGACAGGGCATGAATACTCTTTGGCGCACTGAGCACACGCATTTTCCTTACCCCGAGATCAGATAGGATTTGCGCACCCACACCATAGGTACGCAGCTCCTTGCTGTTGTCCTTCTTGGCAAATTTTTGCTGTGAGGCTCCGATGGTTTGCATATCCATCATACGCTGCACAATCTCCCTCGCAGAATCATGGTTTCTCAAAACCACGATCACGCCCTCTTCCTCTTTGCCGATCATGCTCATGGCACTGCGTAGTGGCCAACCGCAATCACTGAGTTTGGCTTCGAAGAGATCACAGAGGCTGTTCTGCATATGTACCCGGACCAGGGTGGGGCGCTCAGCCGAAGGGTGGCCTTTAACCAGTGCCAGGTGGAGTTCGTTATCCACTATATCCTGATAGGCAACCAGACGAAAATCACCGAACTGAGTAGGAAAATTGCATTCACTCACCCGTTCAACGGTCGTTTCATTTTTCACCCGGTATTGAATTAAATCGGCGATCGTACCAACCTTCAGATCGTGATCCGTTGCGAATTGTTCAAGATCTGAGCGACGCGCCATGGTGCCATCCTCATTGAGGATCTCAACAATGACAGATGCAGGCAGGTGACCTGCCAGACGAGCCAGATCACAACCGGCTTCTGTATGCCCGGCACGAACCAGCACGCCTCCCGGCTGTGCCATCAGAGGAAAGATATGGCCTGGCTGGACGAGGTCCTGTGGTTTCGCGTCAGTCGCCACGGCTGCAAGTACGGTAGTGGAACGGTCAGCAGCGGAGATACCCGTCGTCACACCATTGGCAGCCTCGATAGAGACTGTAAAATTGGTTGCTGCCAGCTCGTCATCTGTGGTCACCATCAATGGAAGGCGCAGTTGGCTGCAATGCTCTTTTGTCAGGGTCAGGCAGATCAATCCACGTCCGTAACGGGCCATAAAATTAATCGCATCGGGTGTCACGGCCTCTGCAGCCATGATCAGGTCACCCTCGTTTTCACGATCCTCATCATCCATGATGATGACCATCTTGCCCTGTTTCAGATCGGCAATGATTTCTTCAGTGGTGTTTAGCGCCATGTACTTTCATGAATTTTGTTCAAAGTTAACCGCTCATTCTATCAGAGGTGGGCAGCAAGGGCATCTGATAATCATCAGATCTAGCTGTTCGCCACCCAAAATCACACCGTGATGTATTTGTGATCATTTTGTGACGTTGATGGGAGTTTACAGACTCACACTCCCCCGTACAGCACAGATCTAGTCAACTGACTAACGGGACCGTGGGTTGGTTATCCAACTCACGTCTCGGCAAATAAATCCAACCATTCACTCCACAGTTCTGTGACTGCACCACAAGGATGAGATTATGAAAAAGAGCCTGACTGCCGTACTGGCTTCTGCCAGTTTACTGATATCAGCGAATTCAATAGCAAGCGACCGTGAGGTCAGTGTCGAGATCACCAACTTGACCAAGGCCATCTACTTTACCCCCCTGCTGGTGGCAGCCCATAAGCAGGGCACCCATCTGTTTCAATTAAGCACAGAGGCATCGGACAATCTTCAAGCGATGGCAGAGGGAGGTAATATTGACGGACTGATTCTTGACCTTGAAGCAGCGGGTAGTGACTATGTTGCCAATCCAGCCGGTGGACTCCTGGAACCCGGTAAGAGTGCAGAAGCTGTACTGGAGAGACAAATGAAAAAGAGCCGCTACCTCTCCATCGTCGGCATGATGCTGCCTACCAATGATGGCTTTGTAGGCATTGACGGATTGAGAATCCCCAAGAAAAAAGGGACCTATACCTACTATTTGCATGGCTATGATGCGGGCACTGAAGCTAATGATGAAATCATAAATGGTGGCGGTGCACCCAATACCCCTGGCATCCCCGCTGATCCAGGTGGGAATGGCGGTGTTGGTGGCATTGCAAATGTCGGCCCAGACCATAATCCTACCGTCCATATCCATCGGGGAGTGACGGGAGATAGCGATCCATTGGGTGGAGAGAGTGATCTCAATGCCAGAGTCCACACATGGCAGGGACCGGTGGCAAGGTTGGTGATCCGGATCCAGTGATGATGATTAATCTATCGATCAATTCCGACCCGAATCCTGGGTTCAGGTCCGAATAAAACCTCGCGCTTGCAACAGTGCCTCGGTTAGCCCCGAGGCGCTGGGCTTTGCGGCTTGATCACCCAACATCAGACGCTCGAGATAACGGGCAATCTGATCCACTTCCAGATTCACCTCACTACCCTCTCGGTAGGCTTCCATGATGGTCTCTTTCAGCGTGTGCGGCACGATATTCAAGTCAAATCTGGCACCCTCCACGCCATTGACAGTCAGGCTGGTTCCATCAACACCGATCGAACCTTTGTGGGCAATATACCGGGCCAGTTCATCCGGTGCCTCGACAATAAACCGTACCGATCGGCCATCATCTTTTCTTTGTACAATTCGGCCCACACCATCCACATGACCACTGACCAGATGCCCACCTAAACGTGTATTGAGGGTCAATGCCTTCTCAAGATTGACCTGACTGCCTGGTTGCAGCTTATGCAGAGTAGTGAGAGAGGTCGTCACACGGGAGACATCCGCGCTGAAACCATCTCCCGGCAGATCGATCACTGTCAAACAGATGCCATTGGTAGCGATACTGTCACCCAGAACCACATCACTCAGGTCGAGTTGGCCACTTTGAATCGTCAACCGCAGATCGCCACCTTTTGATTCAAGACTGGCGACACGACCGATCGCCTGGATAATACCGGTAAACATATTCAGTTCCCGCCTTCACGCTCTCTTTGGGGTCTTGCAGTAATACGGATATCAGACCCAACCTGACGTAAATCAAAGATGTCCAAAGCTATTCGATCTGCCATATGCGTTATGCCGGGTAGAAGAAATAGTCCTCGCGCGGCACTACCCATTAAGTGTGGAGCCAGATAGACAATCAACTCATCCACAAGTCCCTGTTCCAACATTGCACCAGCCAGGGTTGCCCCCGACTCCAACAGTACCTCATTGATCTCTTGTAATGCTAAAAAACGCAGCACCTCTTGAAGATCGAGACGTTGATTGTCTCCAGGCAAGACGGCTATCTGAGCCCCGGCCGCCTCCAATGCAGCACCATGTACCGGCTGTTCGTCGTTGCAGATGATCAGGGTTGGGCCTGGCAAGCCAAGCATTTTTGCATTCGGAGGGGTTTCAAGATTGGGATCAAGTACAACACGTACCGGATGAGGAATGGGAAGACCCGCATCGAGATCCAGTTCACTGGCTGATAAACGCACGTTCATCGACGGATCATCGGCTAACAAGGTGCCAACCCCGGTGAGAATTGCAGCACTTTGAGCACGTAAACATTGTACATCTGCACGGGCGGCTGGCGAGGTAATCCATTGACTCTCGCCATTGGCCATGGCGGTGCGACCATCCAGGCTCATGGCCATTTTACAACGCACATAGGGGAGACCGTGAGACATACGTTTGATAAAGCCGGGATTCAATGCTTCTGCCTGTACCTGCATCACCCCCTCGATAACCTCGATGCCGGCTTGCTGTAGCTGGTTGAAACCACTGCCGGAAACCTTGGGATTAGGATCACGCATGGCGGCCACCACACATTTCACACCGGCTTCGATGAGCGCATCTGCACAGGGAGGGGTACGGCCATGGTGACAGCATGGCTCCAGGGTCACATAGGCGGTAGATCCTCTTGCAGCTGCACCTGCCATCGCTAATGCATTTCGCTCCGCATGCGGTTCACCTGCCCGCCGATGATAGCCCTCAGCAATGATCTCCCCATCCTTGACCAACAGGCAACCGACTCTCGGATTGGGGTGAGTGGTATAGAGACCTTGTCGAGCGAGGCGAATCGCGTGGGCCATAAAGCGGTGATCAAGTGCACTGTTCACTGCTTTTTTTCCTCATCCTTCAACAGCTCTAACTGTCGTCGACGCTCCTCGGGACTCGGTTGCTGCTCCAGTCGCTCAATCTCCTCGCGGAAAGCATTCACATCTTCAAACTTTCGGTAGACTGAAGCAAAACGGACGTAGGCGACCTGATCGAGTCGTTTCAACTCTTCCATGACCAATTCACCGATGGCCAGTGATGGCACTTCTCTCTCACCACCTGCCATCAGCTTGCGTGTGATGTGGTTGATTGCCGTATCCACAAGCTCAGCACTGACCGGCCGCTTTTCCAGTGCGCGGGTCATCCCGGCACGAAGCTTGCGGCCGTCGAAATGGACCCGGCTACCATCCTGCTTTACAACCCAGGGAAGATTGAGTTCAGCGGTTTCGTAGGTCGTAAAACGTTCCTTACAGACCGTACATTCGCGACGTCGACGAATCTGATCACCCTCCCCTGCAAGGCGAGAGTCGATAACCTTAGTATCCTGGGCTCCACAGAAAGGACAGCGCATTACTTTGTTGAGTTTTGAGTGATGAGTTATGAGTAAATGGGTGCGCTGCACGCACGATTATTATAGTAAGCGTGTGCGAAGCGAACACCGATACTCAAAACTCAAAACTCATAACTCTTCAACCTCCATAGACAGGATACCTGGCACAGATCGCCAGAACCTTTGATTTGATTGTGTCGATGACGGACTGATCACCACGACTGTCGATGACATCACACATCCAGCCAGCCAACTCCACACAGTCGGACTCGTTGAATCCACGGGTCGTAGCCGCAGGCGTACCTACTCTGATGCCGGAGGTGACAAACGGAGATTGCGGATCGTTAGGTACGGCGTTTTTGTTGACCGTGATATTCGCTGCGCCCAACCAGGCATCCACGTCCTTACCGGTGAGGCCCGCTTCAATGAAACTGACCAGGAAGAGGTGATCGTCCGTGCCTTTGGAAACAACATCATAACCCCGGTCCATGAAGACCTTGGCCATAACCCTCGCATTGTCGATGACTTGCTGCTGATAGACTTTATACTCCGGCTCCATAGCCTCCTTGAAAGCAACTGCCTTTGCTGCGATCACATGCATTAGCGGGCCACCCTGAGTGCCAGGAAAGACCAGCGAGTTCAGCCTTTTCTCTATTTCCGGGTTGGCCTTCGCAAGGATCAGGCCACCACGAGGACCCCGAAGGGTTTTGTGGGTCGTGGTGGTGGTGACATCCGCTATCTGCACAGGACTTGGGTAATGCCCGGCAGCAATCAATCCTGCTACATGGGCCATATCGACAAACAGGTAGGCACCCACTTCATCCGCAATATCCCTAAAACGCTGCCAATCGACGATTCGTGAGTAGGCAGAAAACCCGGCGACAATCATCTTCGGTTTATGCTCCCGAGCCAGTCGCTCGACCTCTTCATAATCAATCTCACCCGTCTCAGCATTCAATCCGTATTGAACGGCATGGTAGATTTTGCCGGAGAAATTGGGTTTGGCGCCGTGTGTCAGATGTCCACCATGAGCCAGACTCATGCCTAGCACGGTGTCGCCAGGCTGACATAAGGCCATATAGACCGCTGCATTGGCCTGAGAACCTGAATGAGGTTGAACATTGGCATAATCCGCGTCAAACAGCGCTTTGGCCCGATCAATAGCAAGCTGCTCGGCTACATCGACATTTTCACAACCACCGTAGTAGCGTTTGTGAGGGTAGCCCTCAGCATATTTATTGGTCATTACGCCGCCCTGGGCCTGCATCACCCGTGGACTGGTGTAATTTTCGGAAGCAATCAGCTCAATATGTTCTTCCTGACGACGCTCTTCCGCCTGCATGGCCGCCCATAGCTCATCGTCATAACCCTGGATCTGCATACTTTTCTGGAACATCTCGCTCTCTCCGGCCATGATGAAAGGGCCGAAATATATCAAAATTTTGATGCTGAGTCCTGTACCAGACCGATACAGAAGAGGCTAAATTACCAATATGATGTCATCCTCAGGGGCATTTCAAAGAAATGAGAGCAAGCCCGATTGCTTGATCAGGACAATGATATCCTCTCTCACCCCTAAGACATGGATAAGCACTATCCCAATAAACAGGAGAAACAGCAATGATACCACTGAAACGAAGCCACTGATTTCAACACGTCTTTTCATCCGCACATCGTCTGTCAAAACCCTTGTTACCTGTCCTAAAACCGGGAACTCGAGTTCGCTTCTGAGGGTCCGTGTATCAAAATAGACGGGTTTGAGCTGAGACAACAGAAAGGCGATTCCACCCCCTACTCCCAGCGAGGCAAGAAGCACGATTGCGCTTAATAAGAGCCGTTTGGGACCCACCGGTAATATCGGCACTTTTGGCGGTTCTACGATCCTGAATTTCAAATTATCGCCTGCCTCATCGGCTTGCTCCGACATCCTTGCAGATTCCAAACGCTGCACAAGCTCCTGGTAGTTCTCCCGATTGATATTGTAATCGCGATTCAGGCGAGTCAATTCCGCCTCAACTTGGGGTAAGGTATCCAGCTTCTTCTTTAATTCGTCAATGCGCGCCCGATATTCATCAAATCGCAGGCGAATGGTCCTTAAATCGACTTCCGATTGTCGGTAAGCCAACTTTAACTCCTCCAAGGCCGTAGATATTGTAGGCGAAGCAGTCACTGTCCCAGTTGACACAGTAGCGGCTGATTGCTTTTTCAATTCTTCAATCGTGGACCTTAATTCCTGTACATCGGGATGCTGGTCAGTGTACCTGAGAAGTAAACCATCCAGTCTGCTCTGCATTGCAAGCAGTCGCTGCGCTGTTGGTGAATCGGCATTTGCCGACATTCCCAGGCTTCTCCTTCTTTGTTCTTCTTCTGCTAGTGTTGTTGCGTATTGCCGTTTGAGTTCATCCCGTCGAATCTGGGCCTCTTTAAATTGCAACTGTATCTCTTCCAATCCTCCCCTGGACTCTTCAAGTCGTTGGAATATGCCACCACCCTCACGTGGAAGGGTATCAACATTTTTTCGTTTGAACTCAGTCAGTCTGTTCTCAGCCTCAACCAGTCGTGTCTCATATTCTCGAATCTGTTGTTGTAAAAACTTTTGTGCAGTATCAGATTCTATTCGGGTATCACCCAAGGCACTTTCGACAAAGATGTCTAACAGGACCTTGACCACTCGTTGTGACAGAAAACGGTCACTATAGGTAAACCCAATGGTGTAGAAATTCTCCGTCTCTCGGGTACCAGGAATTCGTCTACGATCGACATCTACTACAATGGTATCCCTCAACCAGTCGATGAGCTGCTCTTCCTCTTCACGGGTTGAGATCTTGTGGTCCATATCCGTTTGTAATATCAAATTTTTAAGATTTTCATGGCTTAGCAAGGTCCTGGTCATCAGATGCAGGCGCTGGTTCATATCGTTCTGCACAGCCAATCCCTCGAGCAAGGGCCTCAGCACACTCTCAGTATCGACGTAGACTTTCGCTTCGGATTCGTATTGATCCGGCATCGCAAAGATCATGGCCCAACCAGTAATTGCGACAATCCATGAAAAAGCGATTGCCAACCATCGAAAACGCCAAGCGGATCGAATGTAATTTTTAAGCTGTAAAATGATTTCGTTCATTTAACTATTTTATTGGTGCCGCAAATATTGAGGTTTACCGGAATCCATGGGGTTGATGGCTTGATTCTGGGTGCTGTCTTTAATGGAAACTTGTCCACATTCTATTTCCATAATAAATATCAATCCAATTATATAACTACCGCTCACTATCCACATACAGGAGAGATTCCATGAAATGTACCGTAAATCAATCAGAGAATCCCAACTGAGACAAAGAATACTAAAATATTAACAACTTAGCTTCACATTCTTTTCACACCCCAATCCACGCTGCGTTAGATGTGTATAACCTTGGAAATGATTGATCATCCAGCATGAGAAGGTAATCTCCCCATTAATAATGGGACTCAAAAGTAGTCACTGTTAAGCTGTCTGAGCCAGCTTCTGTATCGGGGTGATTCCACCTAATG
>JAHXHU010000122.1 GCA_025656375.1 Candidatus Thiodiazotropha sp. (ex Ustalcina ferruginea)
TAAGCCGCTTCGCGACAACGGATACCTGCCCGGGCCCTACGCCTACCGGGGTCTACCAGCCTGCGCATTCGCTATCCATGGCCGGCAGCGTTAGAGAAACCCTCACCCACCTTTATCAGGCTTACAGTGTTCTCACTGAGAAGGTATCGCACCGCTTCAAGTCACCACCTTTAAAACCCACCTTGAACCACTTGACCCGCTGTGTGGAACTGCCGTGTGTAAATGAGTCTGGGCTGACATATCCCTGGGACTGTTTTTGCAGCCGGTCATCGCCAATCGCACTTGCTGCTGTCAATCCCTCTTCGATATCGCCGGATTCCAACAAACGACGTGAGTTGTCCGCATGGTTCGCCCAGATGCCGGCAAAGCAGTCAGCCTGTAACTCTTGCCTCACAGAAAGCTTGTTTCCTTCGACTTCAGTGAGTGAACGCTTTGCTTTTTGTACCTTTTGCGAGATACCCAATAGGGTTTGCACATGATGCCCCACCTCATGGGCAATAACATAGGCCTGGGCAAAGTCACCGGGTGCTTTGTAACGATTCTTCAGATCACTGTAAAAGGAGAGGTCGATATAGACCTTATGGTCACCGGGACAGTAGAATGGGCCCATTGCTGCCTTACCAAACCCACATGCTGTCTTGGTAGCACCACGAAACAACACCAAGTTCGGCTCTTCGTACTTGCTACCCATCTGCTGAAACAGTTGCTGCCAAGTCTGCTCTGTATCAGCCAATATGACAGAGACGAAATCCACCAGCATCTTCTCTTCGGCGCTTTGTTGAATTGACTGGCCCTCCTGGTTGGAGAGGTTTTCCTGATTGCTTCCACCACCCAGCATACTGCCCAGATTACCGCTAAACAGGGCATAGCCGCCAATCGCCAGCACTGCAATGACACCGCCTTTGAAACCGAATATTTTAAATACCGTTGGTAACAGATTGAGCAGCCCACTGCCTCCACCACCAAGGCCACCCAATGGGGATGATGGTGCCCGCATACTACGGCGGTCTTCAACATTTTCACTTTTTCGCTGACCACGCCAACGCATCGATCTTCTCCTCAGTCACCCTCAAGGATCTGTCCAATCAGCAAACCTGCTACGCCCTCTGCCTGCTGCTGATCAGCAGCAGTGCCGACGATTAATTGCTGTACCAGTTCCATCATGTTAAAAACGCATGCAGCATCTGCAGATATGAAGTTTCCACACGACATCAAGTTTACATAGAACCTGATATCCATGACCTATCTACGACTTGCGTATCCGAGGTAATGATTTTGCCGCTCATACACAATGCCTCGTCAGACCAAGTCATGTGGAATAACATACTCGGAATGCTACGACTCGCCAATTGTTTACTGGCATGATAAACATTGAAATTCGGATACAAACTGCCTACGGCATGTTCGGCTGAGTCTAACCCAAATAAGATGGCATAACAGCTGAGAATGTTAAATATTTGTCAACTCCCAAACCAGGAAAAACGAAGATGACAGACAATAATATCCTGCTTGGCGGCAATGGCGCCGAACAAATCCTGCTGAATGCAGGCATGGCCAATCGGCATGGACTTATCACTGGAGCCACCGGTACCGGTAAAACCGTTACCCTGCAAATTCTCGCAGAAGCCTTTTCTCGTCTTGGCGTACCGGTATTCACAGCCGACGTGAAGGGTGATCTGTCAGGCTTGGCAGGCAGTGGTAAAACACATCCAAAAATTACAGAACGTCTGGACTACATCAAGATTGAGGGACATCAGTTCGAGCCCTGTCCCGTGTTGTTCTGGGATGTCTATGGTAAGCAGGGGCATCCTGTACGCACCACAGTTTCCGAGATGGGCCCAACCCTACTCGCGAATCTACTGGAATTGAATGAGACCCAGGAGGGCGTGTTACAGATCGCCTTCAGTGTGGCCGATGACGAGGGATTGCTATTACTCGATCTAAAGGATCTGAGATCGATGCTCAATTGGGTGGCGGATAGCGCTAAAACCCTGGAAAGGGAGTATGGCCGCATCTCCAGACAAAGCGTCACTGCTATTCTACGCAGGCTACTGGTATTGGAAGAGGCTGGCGGTGAGATCTTTTATGGCGAGCCGGCCATTCAAATCGAACATCTGATGCAAACAGATTTTTCCGGTCGCGGCGTGGTCAGTATCCTCGACGCTACAACCCTTTACCACTCACCACGAATCTATGCCACCTTCCTGTTGTGGCTCCTCTCCGAGCTGATGGAGGAGTTACCTGAGCGAGGTGATGCCGATCTGCCCAAACTGATTTTTTTCTTCGATGAGGCTCACCTTCTTTTCAGCAGCGCACCCAAGGCATTACTGGAAAAAATCACCCAGGTAGTACGGCTGATCCGATCCAAAGGGGTCGGAGTCTTTTTTATCACCCAATACCCCAACGATGTACCGGACGAGGTCATCGGACAGCTTGGCAACCGAATCCAACACGCCCTCCGAGCCTTTACCCCAAGGGATAAAAGGGCCGTCAAGGCTGCAGCAGAAACCTTCCGCGAAAACCCTGCCTTCGATACTGTGGAGGTCATCAGCAACCTGGGCGTGGGTGAAGCCTTGATCTCCACTTTGGATAAAAAGGGCATACCCAGTATCGTAGAGAAGACCTTGATGGCACCGCCTCGTTCCCAGTTTGGACCGGTCGATCAAAAGGAGCGTGAGAAAATCATCAAGCGCTCGCCCTTCAACACTGCCTATCATGTTGAGATCGATAGGGAGTCGGCCTATGAACTGCTAAAAAAGCGTGAAGAAGAGCTGATCAAACGACGCGAACAGCAAGCGCAAAAAAAGGCCGCCGAGAAGAAACAAAACCGGACAAAAAAAGGCAGTGGTGGCTCACGACGTCAAGGTATTGGTGAGGCCTTTGCCAAGTCGGTGGCACGTGCAATTGGCTCAAAACTGGGCAGGCAGATTGTTCGTGGCATTTTAGGCTCGATTATAGGTGGGCGTCGTTAGTCCTCTTAAGAACATACAAGGGTGCGGCCTGCCGCACCGTTCCGCTCCCCATTCGGTGCGGCAGGCTGCACCCTACTACCCATGAACTCGTTTCACCGCAATAGCTGACATCTCTTCCCCATTCACACATAATAGCGCCCCAAATATCCATTGCGGTTTGCTCAAGTCAGGCCGAAATTTCCACACGCGAGGAGCCAACCTTAGATGAGACCATCCGCACGCCAACCTGATGAACTACGCCCTATATCAATCACCCGGCAATACACAAAACATGCCGAGGGATCAGTGTTGGTCTGTTTCGGTGATACCCAGGTAATCTGCACTGCCAGTGTGGATGAGCGTGTACCCAGATTTTTAAAGGGTGCCGGTCAAGGCTGGATAACCGCTGAATACGGTATGCTTCCCCGCTCAACAACCGAACGTATGGGTCGTGAAGCCGCTCGTGGCAAACAGGGCGGACGCACTCTGGAAATCCAACGACTGATCGGCCGATCACTGCGTGCAGCCGTAGACCTCAAGGCGTTGGGTGAACGCACGATTACCTTCGACTGCGATGTCATTCAAGCTGACGGGGGGACCCGTACCGCCTCCATCACCGGTGCCTGTGTCGCACTGGCTGATGCCATCGCCCATACCCGTGAACTGGGTCTGCTGGAAAAAGACCCGATATTAGGAATGGTTGCTTCAGTCTCTGTTGGCGTATTCAAGGGGACACCGGTACTCGACCTGGATTACCCAGAGGACTCGAATGCAGAGACTGACATGAATGTGGTAATGAATGAGGAGGGGGGCTTCATCGAAGTACAAGGCACCGCTGAGGGTGCTGCCTATAATCGCAATGAGTTGAACGCCATGCTCGATCTTGCCCACCAAGGTATTGCAGAAATAATAGCGATTCAGCGAACGACATTGAATACATAAACCCTATAGAGGGGTACTGATCTCATTTCTGATGAAAACAGATGTAAAACGACAGGAACAGGTAAAGACAAATGACAGGACATCATGCAGGTGAAAAAATCGTACTTGCCAGCAACAATGCCGGTAAGGTTCGTGAAATCAATCAACTGCTTGCCAGTGAACAGATTACAGTGGTGCCTCAAAAGGATTTTAATATTCCGGATGCTATCGAGGATGGACTCAGCTTTGTGGAAAATGCCATCAAGAAGGCGCGTCATGCCGCCAGTTTGAGTGGATTACCAGCCATTGCCGATGACTCGGGTATCGAGGTGGATGCACTGAGCGGTGCACCCGGCATCTACTCCGCCCGCTTTGCCGGTCCGGGCGCATCGGATCAAGCTAATCTGCAAAAACTACTGGAACGCCTCAAGGATGTACCTGATGAGAAACGCAGTGCCCGATTTCAGTGCCTGCTGGTCTATATGCGTCACGCTGAGGATCCAACCCCGATCATCTGTCAGGGTACCTGGGAGGGACGGATCTTGTTTGAAGCCCAAGGAGACAACGGTTTCGGCTACGACCCCATCTTTTATGTCCCTACCCATGATTGCAGTTCTGCAGAACTTGCTGCTGAGGTAAAAAACAGCCTAAGTCACCGTGGCCTTGCTCTGAGAAAGTTACTGCAGGCACTCACTTAGGGCCACCCCTTTGCATGAAGAGCATTGGGTGAAAATGTGAATCACTATTTAAATGAATTCGAATGAATGAAAATTTTTGTGTCTATTCACTTCCCCCACTAACGAGCGGCCATCCATTATCCTATGCTACAAGCTGTTCTGTGACACTCTGAATACCGAGTTAGACCCTGAAACCGTAATATTAAAGTTTAGGATGAATAACCACTACCCAGTTCAACCCTACACTGAAGGTGTCTATACATTCCATCAGAGTTTCCTAAGCTTAACCTGATGGAATGGTGGTTTTAATCTGCTCAACCGAGTTACCATTCGCCCGATTTAGCAGACTGACCGTCGGCTGTTACCGTGCATTACATACGCTATATTGAATCGTGTTTTAAAAATAATCTTATACCAAGATAAGGAGATATCATCATGTCAGTCGCAAAAGTTACCGAAATCATCTCATCGTCCAATAAAAGTTTTGACGATGCTGTCACAAAGGGGATTAAACGTGCCGACAAGACCCTGAAAAACATCAAAGGTGCCTGGATCAAGGACAAACAACTCTCTGTCAGCGGTGGCAATATCACTGAATATAGGGTTGTTTTAAAAGTCACTTTTGTATTGAAGGACTAGTCAGTCAATTCTGCTCAATACATTGTCCGTAACGTTGCAATGGTTGATCAGCTATCAATGATGGGCAATGCCCACTAAACCTAAGATACCTGAATCATAGAGATCAGGTAAATATAGATAAGGAGAATAAAGGATGGGTCTGTTTGATTTCGCCGCAAACATGGGCAAGAAACTATTTGGCAAGGACGATGATCCTGCCGACAAGATCAAAAAGCAGATCGAAGCGGACAATCCGGGGATCAAGGATCTGGATGTCAATTTCGAAGATGGCAAAGTCGTTCTTTCAGGAAGTGCCGAAACGGCTGAGGCCCTGGAAAAGACGGTATTGATTGCCGGCAATGTGCAGGGCGTCAGCGAGGTTTCCGCCAGCGGTATCACTGCCCCGCCACAAGAAGCCAAAGTCGAATATTACGTCATCGAAAGTGGGGATACGCTTTCTGCCATCGCCAAGCGTTTTCTCGGTAAAGGATCGGATTATCCGAAAATCTTCGAGGCTAACCGTGAGGTTATCCAAGATCCCAATAAGATCTATCCCGGCCAGAAGATCCGTATTCCTCTGGATTAGGCCTTACCCGATAGCGGCCCTGTCCCGGCTGTAACCCACACTGATCATTGAAGATGAGATGCTGTGTTACAGCCGAGGCTGAAAACAACCGAAAAAGTAAATCCACAGGGCATAAATCTCTGACGCTCCCGTCGGATCCGTGATGTCCTGTTTCCATGGCTAATTGCCTCAGTAAGCTATATTCTTTGCTTTCCAAACCTTCACGGTCTCAGTATGGAACAGCATGAGGGATCGTGGGTCTTCAGTGAAGAGGGTTTTTATCATAAACACCTCTTTTTCCCGTTCTTCGTATTCCATTTCTTGTTCACTCATATCCATAGATATGTAAGGGAAGCCCCTATATTTCGAATGCTTCTCGTAGTTAATACTTGGGGTGAGTAGACACAGACAATACTTGCACACATGATAATCATCATTATAATGATATGGGTGTTTATTAGAGGAGTATGGCATGTCAGTTAAGACAGAGAGAATTACGATTTTAGGGACTCCTGATTTCAAGGCCTTTCTAACGAGAGAGGCAAAAAAAGAGGGGCTTAGTGTTTCTCAATTGGTTCGGGACCGTTGCAGAAGAAAGGCAGCAGATAAAGACGAAGAATTATTATTAGGTCTGGTATCAGAAGTTCGGGACGCTACTCAAAAAGCGAAAAATGCACTAGATAAGGGACTCAAGGATGCAGAGGAGGTACTAACGGAGGTACGTGCATCGTGAGTGCTATTAAAGACGCTATAGCCGCTATGAAGGAAGTAATTCTTCTTTCGGAAAAAGTGGAACGTGCCGGTGGAATGCTAAGTGATATTTCTAGGGAATTGCGCGACCAAGATAGGCGTTTGGTTCGTTTAGAGACATTGGTAGAAGTAGCGAAAGCTAGCCAAGGACGCATTGAATCAAAAGCCGAATATTGAATTAATAGATTTCTTTGATGGTCGTTCAAACATAAATGCACTGCTCGAACGAGAAGAGGGGAAATGTTTCTATACGCTTCAGAAAATCAATCAGGAAAACTGCGTTCTTGACCATATTGTACCTCAGTCAAAAGGAGGAGACAACTCCTACAGGAACATCGTCGCGGCGTCGTTTGATGCAAATTCCGCTAAAGGAGATAAGAATGCTGCGGATTTTGCTCGTGAACTATACCGTAATGGCCTGCTAAATCTGATCGAGAGAAATCGGATTGACGGCTTTTCCCCGCACTCATTGAGCGTATTGTGGAGCGCTACATGAATTTGTAAAAAATCCATGTTCAACGACGGATTCTAGCGTTATCATGGAGAGGAGCCAATGAACATTGATCAGCCGTAAATAAGATCGGGTAACCAGGTAGCCAGACTCGGCCAGTAAGCCAACAATCCCAACATCAGTAACTGTATGACGATAAACGGGGCAACTCCACGATAGATCTCTCCAGTCATAACCTCTCTGGGAGCAACACCACGCAGATAAAACAGGGCAAAACCAAAAGGAGGGGTAAGGAAGGAGGTCTGCAGATTGATCGCAATCATGACACCCAGCCAGACTGGATCGAGACCCATCGAAAGAAGTATGGGTCCGACGATAGGAACCACCACAAAGGTGATCTCGATAAAGTCGAGGACAAACCCAAGCAGAAACATCACCAACATGACGACCAACATGGCTCCGATTACACCACCCGGAAGGTCGGTAAGCAGCTCAGTCACGACTTCATCACCGCCGAAGCCGCGGAATACCAGCGAAAAAAGTGAAGCACCGATAAAGATCAGGAACACCATGCTGGTCACCCTGGTGGTACCTGCCATGACTTCCTGCAAGGTTTTCAGATTGAACTGCTGCTGACTGATCGCCAGCAACACCGCGCCAATCGCACCTACAGATGCCGCCTCGGTCGGGGTAGCCAACCCCCCTAGAATTGAGCCGAGCACCGCAACAATCAGCAACAGAGGCGGCACCAGCACCTTTAACGCTCTCAGAAAGAGTCGCTGCTCCAATGCTCGTTCAGCAATGGGAATAGCAGGTACTGAATCTGGCTTAACAACCGCAATAATGACAAGATAAAGGAGATAGAGCAGCACCAGCACCAGCATCAGGCCAGGCACCATGGCACCGACAAAAAGATCACCAACAGAGACGGTATCCGGCGAAAAGATCCCCATATTCAACTGCGCCTGCTGATAGGCGGCCGATAGCACGTCCCCCAACAGCACAAGTATGATGGAGGGGGGAAGGAATAATTTGCCCAAGGGTACCCGCAGCACAGACAAGACCACAGGAGATCGCCGGATCGTAGTTTCGTTTTAGCATGGTCGGGAGTGACAGCAATCCCATCGTGACGACGGTGGCACCAACAATACCCGTGCTGGCAGCCAACAACATGCCCACCAGGGTCACGGAGATTCCCAGTCCACCGCGTAGTGGACCAAACAGACTGGCCATGGTGTCGAGCAGGTTCTCTGCTACCCGAGATCGTTCCAGCATCACACCCATAAAGACAAACAGGGGTACCGCTATCAGCGTCTCATTGGTCATAATGCCATACAGCCGATTCGGCAGAGCCTGTAGGAAGGCATCATCAAAGTAACCTGCCCAACCGCCGATCCAGGCAAAGGCCAATGCGGTACCACCCAATGAGAAGGCAACAGGATAGCCCAGCAGCAACACCAGGCAGACAGTGAGGAACAGCAGCAGCGGTAAAAACTCCGCCATTAACGCCCGGCCTCTACCGATTCACTGACACCGAGAATCTGTGACAGACTACGGATGATCATGGTCATCCCCTGCAACAGCATCAAACCGGCCATTATCAGGATCAAACTCTTGAACAGGTAAACCCCATCCAACCCTCCTGCCTCGCGAGAACCCTCTTGCAGAGACCAGGATTGGGCTACATAGTCCCAGCTGATGGTAAAGATAAACAGACAAACCGGTAGCAACAGAAACAGTGTACCGAACAGATCGACCCAGGCTCGCCCCTTGGACGAACGGCGTTGATAAAAGATATCAACCCGCACATGGCCTTCATGCTTCAGGGTATAAGCAGCGCCGATCAAAAACAGTGCTCCATGCATGAAAGTGACCGATTCCTGTACCCAGATCCATCCCAAATCGAAGACGTAACGCAGTACTACCACGGTAAAGGTAACCAATACCATAAACAGGCTCAGCCAGGAGACAGCCCGGCCTAGCCATTCATTGAGGTGTTCGAACAGCTTAACCAGCCGCTCAAGTGAAACGATGACTTCTCTCATTGGGCATTTCGGCCCATTACCATCGCATCAATATCCATTGCGGTACCGAAATACTGGTTGGGTCAGTGGAGCGAGAGTCGAATTCACCATCCCCATCCCGGTCGATCATATAGTAGGCCAGACCATTCTCTGGCTGGACCTTTACCATATAGAGCTGTCCATTGACCCGATATTCGTAGATTGTGCCCTCCTCCCGTTTGATAATCGTCACCTCAGGCTCAATCACTTCGCCATCGACGATGACATCAGGCAGTGGCAGTTCTGGTGGCCCGGGGACATTCTGATCCTCTACCGCCAAAACCGTACAGGGAAGCATTGCCAAACAGAAGGCTGCTTGAATCATTTTTGTTCTATGAATAGACATCTTCTCCCTCCTGGGAGCACATCAAATGACAGCTGGTGTGGAGTCACATATAACGGCACCAGACAACCCAGCTCTTTCCTACTCAAAGTCTAACATGGCCCCAATGCCAGAGCGTAAGAACGGCAAAATAAAGCTTCCGGCATGATTGAGACAACGCGGATCTACTAATCGATCCAATAGTGTTCCTGGGAGTCTGTCGGACTTAGGTGATCGTAGCGAGGGAAAGCCATTTTGAGTCAGATTGATCGATTAAATGAGGCGAATAGTGAGCCTATTTAACGAATTTAATCGGGGAATCTGGCCAAAATGGCATTTCCACAGTAGATTCATCCTAAGTCCGACAGACTCCTAGTACTCAAAAATCAGGTTACAGTTCCAGCAATATCTCCTGCTCCGCAGGTGAAGGTTCGAATCGGCGGGACTCATAGTGGGCAAAGATGGCGTCCACAATCTCCTTTGGCTGATTACAGACTTGCACCAGGTCAAGATCCTCTGGATCAATGGTGCCTGCTTCACAGAGGGTGTTGCGAAACCAATCCAGTAGCCCCTGCCAGAAATCACCATCCACCAGAATGATGGGGATTTTACGGGTCTTACCGGTCTGCACCAAAGTGAGGATCTCAGCCATCTCGTCCAGGGTGCCAAGCCCACCCGGCAGCACAACATAGGCCGAAGCGTGTTTCACGAACATCACCTTGCGGGCAAAGAAGTGACGGAAATTGAGGGCGATATCCTGGTAGGGATTGCCTGCCTGTTCCATCGGTAACTGGATATTCAAACCAATACTGGTCGACTTACCCTCGAATGCCCCCTTATTGGCGGCTTCCATGATACCGGGGCCACCACCACTGACGACTGAGAAACCACTGTCAGAAAGCAACCGGGCGATCTCCTCGGCCAAGGCATAGTGATGATGGTCGCGAGGCGTCCGTGCGGAACCGAAAAAGCTGACAGAAGGGCTGATTTGCGCCAACTGCTCAAAACCCTCTACAAACTCGGCCATTATCTGAAACACCCGCCAGGACTCACGGGTTAGCTGGTGGTCAGAACCGCCCCGGGGGCTTCGACGCCTGTCTTTTGTAATTGCCATCAACTATTTACTCATTGTCATTTTTTCGTTAAGAAACCTATACAGCTTCAACCTACCCCTCCTTGCTTGAAAAGGCGGGTAGACATTGCGGATCGCATCATAACAAGCAACCACCGCTGTTGAAATGAATCGTCTCACTGCGTAATCTTCCGCCTCTCGATCTCAGTTGAACATCACGATGGAAATGATGTAACCCATGACCGATCTTAATCCTCGTCAACAAGCAACGGTTCACTACATCGACGGTCCCCTGCTGGTACTCGCTGGTGCCGGCAGCGGCAAGACGCGAGTGATTACAACCAAAATCGGTCATCTGGTGAAACAGTGCGGTATCGAACCGGGGCGCAGCGGTGACATTTACCAACAAAGCCGCTCGGGAGATGAAAGAGCGGGTGACAAAAGTCGTCGGTCGGGATAGGCAACAAGGCCCTGTCATCTCCACCTTTCATACCCTTGGCCTCAATATCCTGCGTCGCGAGCTTAAACGGCTTGGCTATAAATCCGGCTTCTCTATCTTCGATCAGCAGGATAGCGCCACGATCCTGAAGGATCTTCTACGCAAGCAAAATGTTGGCGATGAATCAGAGATTAATGCTATCCAATGGATCATATCGGGTTGGAAGAATGACCTGACCACTCCCGAACAGGCGCTGGATCAGGCTCAAGACGATTTACAGGTACGCCAAGCTCAACTTTATAGTGCCTACCAACGTAGCCTAAAGGCCTTCAATGCCTTTGATTTCGACGATCTGATCCTGGCTCCGGTAACCCTTTTTCGTGAACATCCTGATGCCCTGGAAAGTAGGCAAAATCGTATTCGTTATCTGCTGGTTGACGAGTACCAGGACACCAATCAGGCCCAATACGAACTGGTCAAACAACTGGTCGGGGTTCGTGCCGCTTTCACCGTGGTCGGTGACGATGACCAGTCGATCTATGCCTGGCGAGGCGCTCGACCAGAGAATCTGACGCGCCTGCAATCCGATTTCCCGCGCCTGAAACTGATCAAGCTTGAGCAAAACTACCGCTCAAGCGGCCGCATTCTTAGATCAGCCAACCAATTGATCAGCAACAATCCCCATGTCCATGAGAAGCAGCTCTGGAGTGAACTCGGTCCGGGACCCGAATTGCGCGTACTGGAGTGTCGCAATGAAGAACAGGAAGCGGAGATGGTTGTTTCTGAAATCATCCACCTGAAGTTCACTGCAAAAGCGGCCAACAGCGATTTTGCCATTCTCTACAGGGGTAATCACCAGGCTAAGATTTTTGAAAAGGCACTGAGAACCCATAACATCCCCTACTTTCTCAGTGGCGGTACCTCGTTTTTTGCCCGTACCGAGGTAAAGGACGCAATGGCTTATCTGCGTCTGCTGGCCAATCCTGATGACGACAGCGCGTTTCTCCGTATCGTCAATACCCCACGCCGGGAGATTGGCCCCACTACCCTTGAAAAGCTAAGTGGTTACGCTCAACAGCGAGAGACTGCCCTACTACCTGCCTGTCATGAAGTAGGCTTACAAGCCGTACTGAACAGTCGCGCATATGATCGATTACAACGCTTTTCTCAATTCATTGGACACTATACGCAAAAGGCCGATAGCAACCCTGTAGAGGCTATCCGTAGTCTGGTCAATGAGATCGATTACCACCAATGGATAAGAGAAAACGCCAGTAGCGACAGTGTCGCCGACCGACGCATGGAGAATGTCACTGACCTGATCGATTGGCTCAAGGCCCTGCACAACGGTGAACTGCAGGAGAAGACACTGGCAGAGATGGTCAATCATCTGACCCTGATGGACCTGCTGGAACGACAAAATGAGGATGAAGCGCAAGACCAGGTCCACCTGATGACCCTACACGCTGCAAAAGGGCTTGAGTTTCCACATGTCTTCCTGGTCGGTATGGAAGAGGATCTACTGCCTCACCGCAGCAGCATCGAAGATGGCAACATCGAGGAAGAGCGCAGACTCGCCTATGTCGGACTCACCCGAGCCCAGCGCAGCCTGGTCATGACCTATGCCGCCAAACGCAAACGTTTTGGTGAAATGGTGGCCGGTGAACCGAGCCGCTTTCTACAGGAATTAGTACAGGATGATCTAAGCTGGGAAGGTCGTGGTAGCCAACTCTCAAAGGAGCAGAAACAGGAGAGGGGTTCGGCCCATCTGGCCAATCTCAAATCACTGCTTAACTAGTGTCCGTCCGGAAACTACAGCACTTGTCATTCCGGCGAAGGCCCACAACTGTCCGGAATAAATTTTATTGACCTACGCCCAGGCTTTACACCTATCGTCTGGTAAGACTATCTACAACTTAACCATCAAGCATGAATAGTCTTTGTCTTGATCATCAAAAGATTGGTGGGGCAGGGCCCCACCCTACGGTCCATTTCGAGGTGTAGTAAGACGCAAGTTTAAGTCTCATCCTTGACTTAATGTGACCAAACAGAGACGCTGCCTTACCTCCAGGCCAATCGTGTTCACTTAATTCCTGACAGTAGCGAGCCTTCGCCGGAATGATGTGGCTTTAAAAAAACGTGTATTACCTGACGGACACTAACTAGTGTAGTGTCCTAAACATATTATCCATTTTGCAATACAACCTTGGCTCGCCCCACTTTTTCCAGTATCTGATCAAGGCTTTTAGTCC
>JAHXHU010000175.1 GCA_025656375.1 Candidatus Thiodiazotropha sp. (ex Ustalcina ferruginea)
TCCGGGGCCATAACAGGTTGTCGAAGATCGAGTCGATTTCGGGGACTTGGAAGTCCCGAAATCCATCATGAGATCAAAGACTCTCTTGACCCGCCCCATATTCTCCATCAGACTTTGGAGAATATCGAATTCCTTCACTGATAGTGATACTTCGCTGTTTTGTATGGTGACAGTGTGAGCAGAAGGATCCAACACCAGATCACCATGGCAAAGCATCTCCTCTTCCTGACCGCTATAGCGGCGATGCAGGGCACGAATCCGTGCACACAACTCTTCAATATCGAATGGCTTGACGACATAATCATCTGCACCGCCATCCAACGCCTGAACCCGATCAACCACCTCAGAGCGTGCTGTCAGCACCAATACCGGAATCTGGTTGCCCTCTGAACGCAAACGAGCCAACACTTCCAAACCTGAGAGCCAGGGGATATTCAAATCGAGCAGCATTACGTCATAACGAACGGTCTTTATGGACTGCATGGCCGACAAACCATCACGTACCCAGTCAATCGATAAACCTCGACGCGTCAGGACCGTCTGGATACCATCACCCAGCATTTCATCATCTTCGACAAGTAACAGATTCATTGCGCTTGGCATATGTCCCCCACCCAATAAAGTTGTTCTGGTCAATATCGGTGGGCGTGGGGCAACGCCAACCTATGACGTAAAAAAGCCTTTTCTCCTGTGCACATAGCATCGTCCTTCCTAGGGACTATTTGCTATAGATTAGTACTTAACACAAGAGATAGGTATCTAACTGGACAGCATAATTGGGAATTATATACCAATTCACAAGCAAAGCTAAAGTCACGATATGTGACATCACCCGCATTTGGTGAATATCGTTCCCTATATTTGTTTTCAGCCGCACGCCCATTAAACAAAAAACCAATCCAACTCATTGATTATTAATCATATACTCTATTTCAACTTGACTTCTCGTATCACAACCAGCTCTGTATCTTCATTGATAAATCGCATTCCACGGCATATCAGAGAATTTTGTAAACTTTTTGATTATGGCCTGATAAAGCGATTTCTCACCCACATGAGCACAGAAACAGCTTATCTCTAGCGAGGCTTTGCTTCAGACCAACGAGCCATATGGAGGGAGGGGTATGTCTATGCGCTCAAAGAAAAAATTTGGCTTATTTGCAGAGATTTGGAGCACTCAAAGGCATACTAGTGCAGTGTCCTGCACCAGCTATTACCCGAATCCCTGGAAGTAAGTATTAAACAAGCAGAAAAAAGGCGACTGCGGCGGCAGTCACCAGACTGATCGTAGTGGGCAGGGTCACCAACATCACCCCGGAACCCAGCATCAGATAGGCTGTTTCAACCACCAAGATACCCATTGCCACACCTAATGCCCGTGGTGTATGCATCCACTTGGTGGCACCAGCCAATGAGATAAAGGCCAAACCCAGCAGTGCCGCCCCCATCATACCGGCAAAAGCCTGATTCACCGGTTCAACACTGAAGAAGCTGACAATCAGAAAAGGATCGACGATCAAAATAACACCCCATGCACTCAGCATGATGATTGCAAGAATCAGTGCAAAGCGTTGCAAAACCCGGTTAGGCATACTCATTCCCCAAAATATCTTTTAATTATCATGCAAATATAGAGACTTTCTCGATCAAATAACAGAGGGGGATCTGTAAATTTCGGATTTTGAATTTCGAATTACGGTGTTCGCTTCGCTCACGCTTTATCCAAACCAGGGTGTGCGCGTAGCGCACTCATCAATTCAACATCAATAATTAAAACATTCTGCTTATTTGCAGTTCTCTAAATGTTCTATACTCTATCCCATACAGAACATTTAGAGAACACAAATGCTGACCGCCACACAACACAAAACACTAGTCTTTATCCGCCGCTACCTGAAAAGACAGGGATATGCCCCCTCACTGATTGAAATCGCCGAAGGCATCGGCATCACCTCCAAGGGCACCGCTCACCGCCATGTCCAAGCCCTGGCCGAGGCGGGACGAATACGTCTGATAACCGGACGTAAGCGCGGCATCGAGCTGATTGACCCGCAGGAGGAGTCAAAACTGAGCCTTCCCTTGTTAGGTGCCATCGCGGCAGGTCAGCCGATAGAAGCGATTACCGGCCAGGATCGTCTCGACCTGACTGACTATCTGCTCGGTCCCGATCGCTACGCCCTACAGATCAAAGGTGACTCCATGATCGGCATCGGTATTCTCGATGGCGACCTGGTGATCATCGAGCGTTGCGACACGGCTGACGATAACACCATCGTGGTGGCCTTAATCGATGATGAGGAGGCCACCCTCAAGCGCCTCAGGCGTCTTAAGAGCGGCCGCATCAAACTGATCGCCGAAAACCCCGACATCCCCCCTATGATCTATGCGGCAAAGCGGGTGCGTATTCAGGGGGTGTTGGTGTGTCAGCTGAGACAATACCGATGAAGGATAATTATGAATGTTGAATGTTGAATTACGGTGTTCGCTTTGCTCACGTTTTTCTAAATTAGGGTGTGCGCGTAGCACACGCATCAATTCAACATTCATAATTCAAAATTAGACAAAGTCATGCACTACAACGACAACCATCCCAACAGCTACTGGTCCCGCGCCATCATCCTGGTCGATATGAACGCCTTCTTTTGTAGCGTGGAGCAGATCGATCATCCGGAGCTGCAGGGACGTCCCATCGGCATCACCAATGGCTCCCAAGGAACCTGTATCATCACCAGCTCCTACGAAGCACGGGCTTACGGTGTGCGCACCGGCATGCGCCTGAAGGAGGCCCAGAGAATATGCCCCGGCTTCCTGCAGGTACCAGCGCATCCGGAGCGCTACGCCCAAGTATCCTCACGTATCATGGAGGCACTCTCATCGATCACTCCGGATAGGGAGATCTTCTCGGTAGACGAGGCATTCCTTGACATCACCCGCTGCCAGCGGCTGCTCGGTACTCCGCAGCAGATTGCCCGACAAGTTAAACAGACCGTGTTGGAGGCCTCTGGCGGAGTACTCTGTTCAGTGGGGGTCAGCGGCGACAAAACTACCGCAAAATATGCCGCCAAACTACACAAACCCAACGGCCTGACCATGATTCCACCAGGGCTGGCACAGCAGACCCTGGCCAAGACAGCTGTCACTGAATTGTGCGGCATCGCCAAGGGCATCGGCCGCTACCTGGCGGAACGTGGCGTTTACAACTGCGGCGACATGCAGCGCCTGCCCATCGGTGAGATCGGCCGTCGTTTCGGTAACCTGGGGCGGCGCATCTGGCTGATGACCCAGGGGCTCGATCCCGATCCAGTACACACCGGCGTCGAAGCACCCAAATCGGTCGGCCACGGTAAGGTAATGCCCCCCAACACCAAACAGCGGGAGATCATCGAGACCTTTCTGTCGCACATGGCAGAGAAGGTGGCCGCCCGCCTGCGCCTGCACCATTTCCGCGCCAACCATTTTTATATCGGGTTACGCATCGACGAAGACTTCCTCAGCCGGAAGTACCGTTGTAATCCACCCAGCAACCATCCCCCCGATATCCTGGCTATGTGCCAAGATCTTCTCGATAACCACTGGGGTGGTCAAGGCTGTCACCAAGTACAAATCACCGCCCTCGATCCCAAATATGCAGACTATCAGGCCGACTTCCTCGAGCCCAGCCACCAGCGGCGTGACCGGCTCAACCAGGCCATGGACAGCATCAACCGGCGTTATGGTGAATTCACCCTCGCCCCCACCCGCCTGCTCAGCCGCTCCAAGATGCCCAATGTGATCGCCCCGGCGTGGAAGCCTTTCGGTCATCGGGAGACTATTCTTATGAATAGTTTTGAGTATCGGAGTTCGCTAGGCTCACACTTATTTAAACCTGAATCCGTGGGTTCATCGGGGCACATCGCACTCATTAATTCAAAACTCAAAACTCAAAACTCCAGCATCCGCTGGCCTGACCTATGTGTACCGCCGTCTACTACATCCTCAACAACCAAGAGGTACGCATAAAATTCACCCATCCCAAGGCCTGCCTGCCGGTAAAAAACAGGCATGGAAGCATCGAACTACTACCCTGGGGCCGACGCATGCATCAGCTCGGCAAACTGCCTTTGGGTGGCTGGGCAAGGCTCGATGGCATCTACGGTGGACACTGGGACCGCTGGCGGCCAATTCCGGTGAAGCTCGTCATAAACCAGTTCATGGAGAAGGATATTGAGGAGTGCAGCCATTGGTTCGATGTCACACCAGGTAAATGGATTCAGGGCCTGGTTGCTCACTGGGAGAGGGAAATGCATCTATGTGGTCACCATTACCCCGGAGATGGAGGATGCAGCACATAATCGTTGGCCTAGAATACTCAGCGCCAGGGGGCAGTCAGATTACAGCGAATAACGGCAAGGTCGACTCCTCAAACAAAGATCTATCAGCAACATAAATCTTTCCCTGCAAATATGGCTGAAAATGTCATTGTGATCAGGAAAACGAATTAAAGTAGGATCTGCATATTTCACTGCTAGCTGAGAAAAACAATGGCACTCATTTTATTGAATATTGATGAAGATGACTTGACTACCCACAAGGAATAGCATCCCGTCAAAGTTTTATTCGTCAATAGGTTTTTCTGTAAACACGAGTGTATTAGTTATGGGCAAGTCACTTGAAAAGAACGGCTAACAAAGAAATTTAACGTATATGTCAAAAAGCGTCGTTCGTTCCTCACTATGCTTTTACCTCCGGTAAATTGCGACATTAACCCAAAAAAGACAGTCTAAATGCGCACTGAAGGAAAAATAACATCTTGGACCGACAAGCAAGGCCGGCCTTGCGCTGTAAAGGCCACATTGGCTGGCGATCGGCTTCCACAAAAGACAAAACAGAAAAAGGGTTCACTTAACACCGACAGGTGGAGCCATAGTGAAGTCATTAATTGCCAGTGTAGTATGAGAGCTAACCGGTGACACCGGTGGATGCTCGCTATCGCCCTCACCCATGAGCCCGATCACTAGCTTAGACATTATGATTTCAATAACATAGGCACTGCAGTATCAGCTTCCATATTGATGTCCGCTTCGTATCAGGGAGGATTTTCGAAGGATAATGAGGTCTGACATGCTGCACCCTGTTTAAGTGGTGCAAACAGTTCCAATACGTTAATATAAACAGCGCTAGATGCATTTTTGTTTTACTAATATCCTGGTATCAGTGGCAATGAAACTTAACCATTCCTGGTAAGTGATACTTCAGCTGGAGACATTGATGTCCAAACCGATCACACACTGCTTCACCGCCATCCTCCTAAGCGCTCTCCTTACTCTCTTATCAGCTTGTAACTCATCCGATAGCAACAATGATCGTACTGAAATCACTGTTGCACAAAACGAGACACAACTGACGCAGTTCAATCAGTGTGACGAATTAAAGTCCTACTTAATCAGTACAAGTCAAAAACAGAATGCTCTTTTGGATTATACACAGACCTTACCGGTTGAAATCCAGGATAATTTTAATAGTTCACCCCTACCCACCACGGGAACTGACTCGGGGCAGGGCTGTATCTCCACCTGCCATCAATAGTGTAACCGGCACGAATAATCAGATCGCTGGAGTAGATGAGGCTGATTTTGTCAAAACCAACGGTGAATATACCTATCTGCTCTCTGGTGGGTACTTCATGATACTGCAAACCTGGCCGGCGGATCAGAGCCAGGAGCTTTCGAGAACTGAGATCGATGGTACTCCCAGGGCGCTGTTTTTTCATGAGGATGTCGTCTGGGTGGTGAGTGACCTGTCGCAACAGAGCTATCCACAATTCGAGGAGAGTCTATCAACAGATTTTGCACCCCGCGTCAACCAGATGACCAAGGTCACTCTGTTGCGGGTCACCAATCCCCAGCAACCTGCTCTGATCAGGGAGACCGTGTTTGAATCGAGCTATGTCGATGCACGCAGAATCGATCAGCAGGTCTATCTGATCGTTAGCGCGCAACTCGATCTAAGCCCTGTGCTTGACGATCCCGAGAATGTGGAGGTCGATAAACTGTTGCCCACGCTGGCCGATAACACAGCCCCCTCGACAAATAACGAACCCATCACCTCTGTGATCTGCGGCTGTGACGCAGTCTATCGACCCGAAGTCGCTAACGGCACCGGCACTACGACAATTCTCAGCTTCGATCTAGCAACTCCCCTCGCAGATATTTCCAGCCAAACCCTGCTGGGAAACAGCCGTATGGTGTATGCCAATCAGGAGCACCTCTACATCGCCAGAGTCGAGGATCAAAACTGGCTCTGGATGCCTGTGATGGATGGGGCCGAGGATCCAACGCCCTCCACCACCATCCATAAATTCACTCTTCAATCCTCACCCCAATATGTTGCCAGCGGAAGCGTCGATGGCCATCTGCTCAACCAATTCGCCATGGATGAATATGAGGGTGTGCTTCGCCTGGTGACGACCGAACAATCCTGGTGGAGCACGGCCGATCCTGAAAACCGGCTCTACGTCATGCAACAATCAGGGGACCAACTGGTTGAGCACGCACGGCTGGACGGTCTAGGCAAACCAGGTGAAAGCGTCTATGCAATGCGCTTCGATCAGGACAAGGGCTACCTGGTGACCTTTGAACAGATCGACCCTCTGATCACCCTGGATCTCAGTGACGCCGAAAATCCTCTGGTCGCGGGCGAACTGGAGGTACCGGGGTTCTCCACCTATCTGCACCCCATTGAGGGGGATATGATTCTCGCCATCGGTCAGGATACCGATAACAATGGCATCAAGCTGGGCCTGTTCGATATCAGTGATTTCTCCCAGCCGATGCTGCTAAATGATCATCTGATCGGTGCAGGAAGCTACAGCGAAGCCGCCTACAACCATCACGCATTTACCTGGTTCGAGCAGGAACAGATGTTGGCAATACCGGTGACGCAATGGGGCAACCCCTTTACAGGCACCACTTTTGGTTTCAATGATATATTCAATGGGCTGGAACTGTTTAGAGTCACTGCGCAAGAGGGTATCCAATCCTATGCCGCCATCGACCATGACAGCTTCTATCAGGTTCCAAACAACTCGAACTTTTACTATCCGGAGAGCGTCCGCAGAAGTTTCTTTGTCGCCGACGATGCGATGAACAGTTATATCTATTCCATCAGCGGCAGGGGACTACTGGTCAACGACCTCGCCTCGCCGGATATCAATCTAGCTGAAATCGCCCTGCCTACCGATAGTGACAATGTCTATCTTTCCAATGCGGCCCCGTGATTCAAGCCATCATTCCTCATGCGTATCACTTTATTACGACATGGATAAGCAGCGTTTGAATTGAAAGGGATTATTCAAGCGAAGAACTTGGGTGAGCTTGGAGTTGTATGTTAGTCGAAAAATCCTCTGGAAGCTGGAAGCTGCGTTATACACAACTCCAGCACCGGATATTCTTTGAGTCACCAGCAGATCGGTTTTAACTACTCAACAAGTGCACGCATTTCATCAAGAATCATGCGAGCACGTTCCGGATTAGCCTCCATCTCCTTGCTCTTTGCGGCAATCCACTGTGCCTCTTGTTGCATTATTCGATTCAGGTTGTCTTGATAGACAACAACCGGATAATCTTTTTTACGAAGCCCCACTACATACTCGCTGAATTGCTCCTTGAGAAACAGCCGACGGGTCTGTGACTGTGTCTCATCATCTTTGATATCGGTATACCTGGAGGTTCTCTGATCCGTCACCAGGACGATATGCCAACCGGCAGGCGTTTCCACCGGGCCACCCAATTCACCCATTTCAAGGGCGAAGGCAAGCTCATCCAATGCAGGAAATCCCGTGCCCTCTTCAACCCAACCGAAATCACCCAGTGTCTGCTTCGCCCGTGGATCGATGGAGTGGTCGATAGCGGCTTGGTAGATGGTAAGCTCACCCTTCTTCATCCTCTCCAAGATCGTTTGAGCTGTCTTCTCATCCTTTAGCACCACCATCTGTAGCTTACGGTGCTCATTGAATGCAATCTGCTTGCGGTGTTTTTTATAGTAGTCCCGTATCTCTTGCTCTGTAGGCTCCATCCCACGGATCAGTTCAATGCGATGCAGATTAACCAGGCGGGTATGGTTGAACTCCTCCAATGCAGATAGATAACTCCGCTCCCGATCCAAACCGATCTGATGTCCCTTTTTTGCCAGCAGCTTATTGTCTATCAACTGATTCAGTGTCTCTAAGCGCCTCTCTAAATTGATGGAATTGTTGAGGGTGGAGCTCTCTCCCCAAGTCATCCTTGTGTGATCAAATTCTACAATCATTTGATCATCACTACGAAGATTGTCATCTTCTATCTGAAGATGCTCGGTATGGATTTTGACATGCATACCTGCGCGTATGTGTTCGCGAAACCCTGCTTTATGTTTGATGTATTTCACTTTCCTTATCTTTGCTTCGACAACCGGACGCATATTTTCATCCAGCGCTGTGCCTTTGGCAAAGTGTTTCTCGATGTAGTCTGCGATCTCCTTTTCACTGACACTATTAGCTGTTTTCAGATAGTGCTTGCGATAAAGTCCGGCCAGTGTACCGTTTGCATAGTCTTGCATCTCCTGTTTGAACTGAGGATCAGTCTGCCTCCCTTTCTTAACGGCATCCAGATAGAGCAGATTCACACTGATCGCCTTATCCAGAAGGGTCAGCATTACCGTTCGACGTTCAGGCGTCCCTAATGCGGGTGTGGAGAGACCCACTACGGCCGTACTGTTCAGTTGGGTGTTGAGTTGTGGGAATGTGATTTCCCTATCTCCTACCATTGCCAGAATATCACTCGTTGTTTCACTGACCGGTTGTTGTGCTTCACTCCACGCGGAAGTAGCGAGAAAACACCCAGCCACCAGTGACAATGTTCTTTTCATTTCGCCTCCACCTACCCTGTGATTCATTTCAGCTCTGCCCGGTATGAGATGAGGACAGGACGCCATAGGGTATTTTTATTAATAATTAATAAAGTCATGTTGTAAGTTCCAACTCGCCCTAATAAACCCGTTTCAGTGATTCACTAAAAGGGAGGGGAAACAGAACGCCTCCCCTCCCAAACATGGTCATCCTTGCCGGCCGACCGGCAGACAAGGAGGATTCCGTCAATTACCAACCACAGGTCGTGCCAGTCACTTCTCTGGAGACATCCTCCCAGACCGACTCAGATACACGACCTTCTGCAAGATGGAGCTTCCACTCTTCGCCATCTCCACCACTACAGGCCACCTCTTGCCATTCGTCATCATGGCAAGCCTGGCAGACCGAGTTACGCGGATCGTCTGTACCGGACACAGCCCCCATGGTCAGTATTTCCACCTGATCCATGGTCTTGCGGGATACCCGACCCTTCATGGCATGCTCCAGCCACTCATCTTCTGATGCACTGACCTCATTGTTCTCATTCTCATGACAACTGACACAGAAGTCCTGGCGTGGATCGTGTTCATCCGTAAACGTATGCGCCCAACTGACCGCCGCATCGAAATCGGTCGCAACTGGCGTACCGTCGAAATGCAGACCGTCGCCTTCATCGCAGTTACCGCGATCTTCACCCGGCTCGCAAACCCGTGCAGGAATCTGAGCATCCGAGTTGTTGGCCAGGGTTTTGTACATATGGCAGGAACCACACTTCAACGGACCATGACTGTCGTCACTGTTGAGATAGGCTGCCTGGGCATAGGATGTGGCATCCACCCCATCTACACCGGGACCCTGCTCAAGATGAGGCGCTACCGGATAGAGACCGTGTATCGATTCATGGCAACCTTGGCAAGTGATGTCACGATGACCACGTGAATAGCGCATCAGGCTTGCTTTACGCGGATAGTTGAACGGTGGATAGTTATTGATATGGCCGCTCTGTTCCACATAAGGCGCAGTATGACAGTCTGCACAATGGGGTTCGCCGGCCGCCAGCCAATGGTCACGACCATCGGTTGCCGCCGAAAAAGGCACTGCGGCCGCCATCGACCCATTGAGTGTCGCCTGGGCGGCTGTCACACAGTCATCGGTGGTACAGAAATCCAGGATGCTGACACTGAAGTCTCCATCACCGTCGAAGCTGCCGCAGATCTGAAAATCCGCATTACCGTCACCATTACAGTCCGGACCCGGCGCCGCAGCACCCGAGGTACAGGCATCGACACTGCCGGCCACTTCAATAGTGGCAAGCTTGGCATCGTGAGCAGGATCGCCACTGCCACCTAAAAAGTCGCAGAGTCCCGGATCGCGTCGCCAAATTGCCATGGTGTGCTCATTGTTACGAATGGCACCATCGGCAGGGAATACGTTTGGATCCCGGGGATCGAGCCAATCGAGTGCCTGCTGCTCGTCGACACCCACCGCAAAAGCGATATCTTCCAGCGATGCCAAGGCACGGATATTGGTGGCACCTGGACCAGGGATATCATGAACCAGATCTTCCATGTTCTCATTCTTCCAGATCTCCTGGCTCAACTGATTGTGACAGTTGGTACACCAGATACCACGGTTATCCCTGTCGCCCCCAGGCAGACCTGCCTGATTGCGGGAGACATTATCACGCAGCCATTCGCCAATGGCGGTCAAGTGCTCAGGGGTACCTGCACCATCAATATCCTTGAACGGATTCGAATGTACGTCACGGCCGACGAAACAACCACCTGCACCCAGACGGTTATCGGTACTCGCATAAAAGTTATCACCTGTCTCTGTGATCGGATATCCTGCCATGTCACCATTGGAGCGATGGGCTGGATGACAACCCTGGCAACCACCAAAACGACCGAGACTGTCACTGAAGGCGATCGGACCACCCTCACCGACACCGCGATGAGTCTGATGGATCGCTTCGGACATCGGCAGGATGACCTTGTCACTGCCATCATCGTCAGTAAATGATGCTGACTTGACCTGTGCAATGACGTTATCCGCATGGCAACGCTGACAGAGTACGGTTGTTTCACCAATGCGGGTACTCTGAGCGAAGATGGGCCGACCGTTTTCCGCCGACAGATTCGCCGCCAATGCATCGCAATCTGCAGGAGTTGCGCAGGCCGGATAGTTGTCGAGGAAGCCGGTGCCATGCTCCCGATCATGCAGGCCGAGGATACTGATGGCGGCACTCTTCAAACGGGGATACCAGTCAGAATCCCCTGGGCCGATCCCGTAATAACTCATCCAAAAGTTATACTCCTGCTGAACCTTCGACCAGACCTCATCACCTGTCTTATGGGGTGAGTTGGTAGTATCCACTTCTGAGTGACAACGTTCGCAGTTGGGGATATCGATCGGAGCAGTACCAAAACCCTCCACCGGATTACCATTCTGCAATACGACATCACCCATGCCGCCGTAGGCATTTTCATCATAGTGACGCAGGCGCGCTTTCATCGCCACAAACGGACGTACCGAATCCTCGAACATGGCACCCGGATCAGCAAAGAAATTGATAGAATCCTCAAACGGAGTCAACGGTAAACCCAGAGCCTCCCAGATTCGTGGTGATGTCAAGGTGATTGGCAGGTTTTCCAACACCTTCATACGCGTGTAGACAACGGTGCCGTGTTCACCAGAGAAGGTCAGTACATTACCGTTGGAGGCACCACCACAGTCATTGAGTTCAACAGGGTTGGTCGGTACACCTTCGGGATGGCTGACCGGCCCCATCGGATGCAGGCCCGCACCACAATCGACTGGGTATTCTATTTGACCCGTTACACCGAGTCGGATCTTATCAGCCTCAGCCGTTGAATTAGTCGGATTGGAACCCTCCAGGTCTGCAAAGATGTAGAGATGATTCCATACCGCGTTCCAGTAATTGTCAGTCGGGTCATTGAAATCCCCATCACCCAGCATCGCACCCGTGACCCCGTTCCAGGTCGAATTGCCATTCATACCGGAGAACTTCACCGAACCGTCTGGGTTGACTACTGCCGAATCGGCAATGGTGTTCCACATCAGCAGAGAGTTGCCCTCAGTCGCACTGATCAGCGTCGAGGTCTGCGGTACGACATTAGGACGTGTTTCGCGGGGTTGTGCATCATGCCAATACTCAAGCACGTATTTTTGAAAGTTCCCGTTCTCATCGAGGTCAGGATCTCTGAGCACAGTCTGACGTCCTAGTGCATCTAATCCCTCAATGGGATCGCCCTCCAAAAGACGCGCAAAGGCAGACTGACCCTCATCACTCTGCTGTGTCTTAACCACCTGGGCAAGAATCGAGTTATAGGGGGGAAGTACACAGCAATAAGCGAACTCAAAACCGGTACAGTGCATACCGAGTTCGTAGTTCATCATAATATTGAAGCTATTTTTAGGCAGATTGAAATCGCTGTTAGATGAGCCATCACCGTGATCATCATGTTTGTCTCCGTGATCATCATGTCTGTCTTCATCACGGTCTGCCCAAGCACCTCCCACTGTCATAAACATTGCAAAAATGAAAATAGTAGTGAGTGTTGCTAATCGTTTTAATTTTATTTGTGGTGGGTGATATAGCTTCATTCCCCGTCTCCTCCGCGAAATATTGATATTATCGAAGGGCTTAATCCACCTTAATTCCTGATGCCCAGTCAAAGCATCCTGCACCAGTAATAGTTATGGTGTGATAGCCCTCGAGCCCAAATATATTTCCTGGTCTCACACTGAGGCACCTATACCCCACTCCCCATGAGTCCAAATAAGCTTGTCAATACGCGACCTTAAAGCATCAGTACAGGATCGCTTATATCAACCCTAACTGACTGATATAATGGCACTATTTCCACCCTTATCTATCGAGAGAATGTTATTACTGTACTGCTATTTGGGCGGATTATCCCAAAATTTAGCAGGACAGCATTAAGGTTTACTTAAAGTGAGGTTATTATGGGAAGTAAATGGTATGTATGATAAAAATATGTGAACAGGTTCATTATTTTTCACTGCTGTCCCATAAATATTCATGAGAATAGCAGCCTGGATTGAAGTGGTGAAATATCGGGATCTGGTGGATCCCCGAATAACAG
>JAHXHU010000329.1 GCA_025656375.1 Candidatus Thiodiazotropha sp. (ex Ustalcina ferruginea)
CATTTAAGTTCGCAAAATTTCTCTACCTGGGGCCCTTCCTGTTTGGCTATGTACCCGGCTTTACACTGAATGGCAGCACGACAGATATTGCTGTGAGCTTTATATTGATCCTGCTCGGCACCTATGGCTATTCCTGGTTACTGAGCGGTATCTGGCTGGACTGGTTCAAGAAGGCACCTGCAAAGACCTAATCAAGCGAGATCAGTTATGCCCCACTCAAAATTACCCCGGATCGGTTACAAAAAGATCCTTTACACAACAGACCTCTCTGAAGAGGGCCGCCTGGCGTTTCCACATGCCGCCAGTCTGGCCAATACCTACAGTGCAGAGCTGACTGTTTTTCATGTGGTTGAATCCCGCGAGTTTGAGAAGTTTCTCGAAGGCTATTTTAGTGAAGATCTGTGGAACGAAATCAGGAACCGCAATGTCGAGGAGGCTAGGGATATTCTGATCAAACGAAAACGGGGAGACGCATCGATAAAAGATAGCATCCAGCAGTTTTGTGAAGACACCATTGATAACAACGAAGCATCACACTACGTCTCTTATGACGTGGTTGTGGATATGGGTGAACCCGGTGACAGGATCATAGAACACGCCCAATCGGGTGGCTACGACCTTGTGGTCATCGGCAAACGTGGCCGTGGTATTTTGCGGGGTGGGCTGATGGGTGATACAGCCCGTCGGGTAATCCGCCACTGTAAAGTACCTGTACTGGTTGTATCGATTCCTAGCGAATGACCGTCCAGACACGCCTTGATCAAGGGCATTCTTGAAGACCTGAACACTCTATATTGTGCTGCCTGGTGAATAGTAGCTGCAAGGCCGTTCTGGACAAAATCTAGCTAACCAGGCAGGGGCTTGGCGCTATCCGGTATGGTGGTCATTTCGAGGATATTACGTATCGATTTGGCCAAATGGCGAATCGTATTGATGGAAACCTCCGGTTCACCTCTGGGGTGTTCCTCCAGTAGCCTTTCCGCCCTCTCAGCGATACCACTGTTTAATCTGGAGATTTCCCGATACTGCTCTGAGAGCAATCCACGCCTGTTTTTAAATGCACTTAACAGTTCCTTCTCAGCATCCTGAAATTCCACATTCGATGTCTTACTTCCTGCCGAGACATCCATCATTGCTTCTTCAAGTCTTTCACAGGCATCGGCTTCTTCCATCGACATCTTCCACCAAGCGATAAATCGTACTTTATGATCAGCCATGGTATTGACCGACTCAGCCATTGCATTGACCTCATCTCGACTGCCATATACAAAAGGCATTCTCTCGACCGGCTCCTCATAGGCCAACTGATCGAGTAGACCCGCCATTATTCGTAGTGGGTGAACAATGCGCAACGTAATGGTTACCGCAAGGAAAACACCCAATAAAACAGCTCCAGCAGCGATCCATAGCATAAGGCTCTCACGTGCACGTGAAGAGGTATTAATATTCGACGCCATTTGATTCATCATCTGGTTGGCGCTGACAACATTATCCTCAACCAGAAGTGCAATTTCAGAAACCGCTTTTTTCATCTCAACAGTGATTTTATCGATACGATCATTCTGCTCGACAAGTGCTTTGAAATCCCTTTGGTAGTTCTCCATCAAATGGGTGATCATGGTTTTGTCTTGTACAGAAATCATCGACCCATCAACCTGGGCCCTGATACGTTCAAGCTCCTGCAGCGCCATCTTTACATAACCCGTATCATCTCTTAACAGGTAGTCCTTTTCCCGTCGTCTTAGCTGCAGGATATTATGCTCCAGATCAGGAATATAGTGTTTGTTAAGCAGTGCCTCAAGACGGTGAGCTGCTTGCCGAAAGGGTCCCTTTCCACCACTCACATCCTGATTGGCGAGTACACCATGCGCATAGACCTCAAAGGTCTCACGATAAGCTTCAATTTCCTGAAGTAATTCAGCTTGAACCTCTTGCCCTAGCTCGGAGCCGGCCAGTTTCATCTTAAAGATATCAATCAGTTGGAGAACCTTGTCCCTGTATTGGGTTTCATACCTAAGTCCAAGGTCCTTTTCACTTCGGCGTATCTGTAACAGCTGCAGGTAGAGGCTACCCGCCTTGAAGTGACCAGCCATCGATTCCAACTCATGGACTGTATCTCTAAATGCCCCTTGCAAGCCGGAATTATGATCAAAACCTTTTATCCGCCATGCATCCACAATCATCAGGAATTGCTGATGGTAGATATTGGTAAGTTCAGTGATCCTTGTTGCAGTCTGCGCTGCCGATTGATCGATATCCCCAAGTTCCTCGGTACGCTGAATAGCAGCTTTTACATGTCGATCGACTTCCACCACTAGCGATTCATCTCGGTGAATAATGAATTCCTTTTCCACACGCCGCGCTTCGAGCATGCTGTTCTCTATCTCTTGCGCATGGCTTTTTTTGGCACCAAAGAGATCCTGAAGGCGTTGATAGTCCGTAAGCGATTGTTGCAGGGTCGTGTGATACTGCCAAATCACACCGAGAAAAAGCAACCCAACAAGCCCGAAGCCAAACCCGATCTTCTCTCCAATACGTAACTTACTGGCAAGCTTGCCCATACCTCGCCCCTTGAATTGACGATAAGTAATTTGCGCCCTCTATTGGGGCTCAATTATGTTAAACACAACATATCAAGCGTATATGACAGTATTATTACAGCGGTTTAATCGGAGGAATCCTGACTGATAGCAAGTGATCGACTGGATGCCAAGATAAAAAAACTGAGCATAGACGTCTATGGCAACTATATTACAGAGAGAATAGCCACAATACCGAGAGGATTAAGTTTCGATGTTCTCACTACTAAGAAAGCTATTTACTTCAAACGAGAGCGACAACTCCAAATATTCCCGAGATGAGCTGGACAAACATATCGATCTGGCAGTCAAGCATTTTGATTCACGCCTAAACCTAGTTTCAGGCTACAGAAAAAAATTAATGCCCGCTGTCGAAAATGCTTTTACCCACCTGGACAGCCTGATTGTACAGATTCCGGGACCCATTGAGATAAACTCAAAAACCTACTCAAGTGATCCTCGTGTCTATGCCTATTTCGGTTCTTCGGATCAGCTGGAACATCTGTTCAGCCACTCAAAGTCATTCCGTGATTTTGCCAAAAAACCAGCTAGCTTTACCCTCAGCCATGGCTACGCCTTGATGGTGATGATTCGTCAGGAAAAGACAATCCTGGGCCACGCTCTGAAGGGTGAGATGGTACAGGGTGAAGTCATGCAGCAAGTGGTCAACTTCACAGCTCACCAACTGGTCAAACCGGCTGATTCTGAAGCTGGCGTTCGCCTTGATTTACGTGAGCGAGCCTTTCAACATCTGGTTGCAGAGGGCGTGCTGAAAGTGCCCCGTCATACTGAAGAAAAGGCCGATCTGGATAGGGAACGTATCCACCTGCAGATGGCGCTCAAGTCTTTGCAGGCGGAGCATGGCGCACTAGACTTTGGTACCGAAGCATCACATCAAACTCAAAACAAACAGGCACAACTGATCAAGCAACTCGCCGAGATTGAACAGAAACTGGCCCTCTCCTCCCGGGGATTGGAGAATATCAATGACTATCTGGAACTACTGATCAATGTCCTCAATGAACCGACAAGTTATTGCGGCCTCGACAATAAAAACGACTGCCTGGATCACCACAACGTCAAGGTCGACCCGGAAACGGGCAGTGATGTCCCCTATGCTGTAATAAAAATCGGTGAGTTACTGCGATTCGGTGTGATTGTGAAATATCCATTAGATGAAATTAAGGATAAAAGCCGTATCGCCAGTCAGATGCATTCGGTTTACGGCCAATAGTAGTCATTACTAATCCACAGATCGGGTAGTGCAACACAAACAGGTAGTCCGCATACAACCAATCAGCTAAAATGTACGGTGCTAGCAGAATTTCAATCTGATACTGACCTAAATTGCCAATATTCTTTAGAATTCTGATCATCCACTCCTAACAAGTCACGAGGAAACCCAACGTGTTTCGCAAAGAGCTCAAAGTCCTGGACTGTACCATTCGAGACGGCGGTCTGATCAACAACTACCACTTCACCGACGATTTCGTTAAGGCCGTCTATCGTGCAGCCTGCGACTCAGGCGTGGATATTATAGAACTCGGAAAAAAACTCGCGGTCAGCGAAGAGTACCCCCGAGACAAATTCGGTAAATGGAATTTTTGCGACGATGACGACCTGAAAAAGGTCATTGACTCCCATGAGTGCGAAAATCGCCCTCTGGTAGCAGTGATGTTTGATATCGGGCGGGTAGATGTCGACAGCCTGAAACCTCCTGAACAGAGCCCCTTCGATATGGCCCGTGTGGCCTGTTATGTGCCCGACATTGACAAAGGCCTGGACCTGGTCAAACGCTCCAAAGATATGGGTTATGAGACAACCATCAATATCATGGCCTGCTCTGCGGCTATTCGCACCGAGCTAATCGAAGCACTCAACCAAGTGGAAGAGACAGCCGAGCTTGACTACCTCTCTACCTGGTCGATAGCTATGGTGCCTTCTACTCCGAACAAGTCACCGATTACCTGAGTCTTTACAAAAAATATGCCCCCAGCAAGGAACTCGGTTTCCATGCGCACAATAATCAGCAACTCGCGTTTGCCAATACCCAACAGGCAATCATCGATGGCGTCAACCTACTGGATGCCACAATCAATGGTATTGGCCGCGGCGCAGGCAACTGCAACCTGGAACTGTTACTCAATTTTCTCAAAAACCCTAAATTCGACGTGGAACCGATCTACAAGGCCATACAGGATGTATTCGTTCCACTGCGCCAAGAGATCGAGTGAGGATTCAATGATATCTACGGTATCAGCGGTCATCTCAACCAACACCCTCGAGCAGCCATGAAGCTTCGTTCGGACAAGGAGCACTGCGATCAGTGTTACGATTTCTTAATTGAGTCAAGCCGACTCGACGAAGGCATCATTTCCTGATTGATCATCATGACGATGTCCTGCATGGTCACCATGCATAGGCTCAGCTGATTGTGCAATTCCACTGCCTATTACCGTTGCAGCTGCCCCTGCGCTTATCAATAGATCACGTCTTGATATTCCCTTGTTTGTTATTTATTGTTGGTTATTAATCGATTTCTCCTTTGGTTTGAAAAATGCAGATCGACCGCATTGCAAATACTAGAATAAAAAAACAGAACCATATCAATCATTAAATACATGCAACAATTGTGGTTAAATGCAATAGGGATTCAAACCATTCCCAAATAGCATGAGTAGGCCTTGATTAAATCACCGCTTGATGTCATCTTAGATAAGCGACAAAATGCGATTCTCAATATTATCAATGCTGCGCCGCTTAATCACCACTTGGCTTATTTTTTCTATCCTCGGGTATGGAATGGCTATGGCTGCGGATCTGCATATTGAGCTTTCGACTGACCAGATACATGCAATCGGTGATCATCATCCATCCCAACCAAACGATATGGATGAAAACGTAGGTTGCGATCACTGTTGCCACGGAGTATTGCATCTAATCGGATTGAAAAGTAGCGAGAGCCTATTGCTCTCCATCGACAGCGATCCAGTACAGACTGTGTACACCATCTCCTCAAGTTCGTTCACACCCAATCCCCTTCTCCGCCCTCCTATCACTATCTGATTCCGACTTTCGAGCCGTGCTAATAGGATCTCCGGTTAGGTGATAACCAATTGAATCCGCACTATCAGTGATACTTGTCCTGCCACCTGGCAGACAATGATACATAGCAGGCAACCGTTACTTACTCATTTTCGGAAATCAGGTCATGCTGCTGCTAAATTGTAAACATGTAGGCATACTCACTTGCCTATTCATCATGACGATTGGGTCACAGGGAACAGGTTCAGAGAAACGCTCACTCCATGATGAGCCACTCCATCAACTTGCAACGCTCGTTAACCAAACAATTGCACTCAACCCTGAAATTCAAGCTGCTCAGGCAGCCCTGGAAGCTGCTCGGGCCAATCTTACCGGTGCAGATCTACCGCTGAACAATCCCGAGTTTGAAATCGAGGCTGAGCGAACCGATATCAATACGTTGACTCTCGGACTCTCACAAACCATCGATTGGCACGATAAACAAGGGGCGCTGACTCGGTCTGCACAGGCAGAGCTAGCGGTTAAGACGTTGAGTCTTGATGCCTTGAAACAGACAAAGGCTTCAGAAATATTGAGTGCGGTAACCGAAATATCCATCAATAAAGAAATTAGCGTGCAAAGTGCCAGACGCAGTGAACTGCTAAGTCGATTTGTGCAACTTGCTGAACAACGATTTGTTGCTGGGGATATCGCACAATCCGAGCTGGAATTAGCACGCCTGTCTCAGGCTGAAGCAATGATCGAAGATACCGAAATCCGCTTGGCATCAATTCGCGCCAGAAACGATTTTCTAAGCCTCAGCGGCCATACACTTGAGAGCCGTATCAAGTTCTTTGATCACTACCCGAACCAGCTTCCCAATGCGCTGGACGATTCATCGCTTGCACAACGTCATCCTCAAGTAAAGCTGTCACAGCAGTCAGCACAACTAGCGCGAATGAATATCCATGCAATTGACCAGCAGCGAAAACCCGATCCAAATATTGGTTTCAGTGCGGGACGCGAAGGTGATGAGGCCCTGCTCGCACTCTCACTATCCATACCCTTGCAGATCAGAAATGACTTTCGAGGTAGTGTGGATGCAGCGCAAGCATTGGCCATACAAGCTGAACAAAATACCCAACAAACGTTGCGAACCGTAATGGCTGCAATCAAGCGTGCCAGAGAGCGTTATGGACTGATTTCAGGTGCCTGGTCTCAATGGACATCCCTCGGTCGCACCAGTCTAGAGCAGCATAGCGTACTCCTGGAGACTCAATGGCAAGCCGGCGAGATGAGCACCAGTGACTACCTGCTACAGATCAAGCAGGCGATTGATACCCGGATTGCCGGTCTCAAACTGAAAGGTAAATTGTGGAATGCCTGGACCGCCTGGCTGACAGCCTCGGGCACATTGAACAGTTGGCTGATAATCACAGCAGAGGAGCGGTAATGACGATGAATATAAAAAATCCAATCTTTTGTCTCTTTATTACATTTATTCTAAATACCAACCCATTGATTGCCGCTGACGATCACCCACACGAACATGCAGAAGAGACCCATCAAATTGAAGCAGACGATGAGCATGATCATGGCGAGGAACAAACCGGGCAAAACGAACATTTGCATGAAGAGGGAGACCGGGTTCACCTCAATCGGGAGCAGCGTCTAAGCGCTGGTATTTTGGTTGAAACACTGCAACTACGCCCAATTCCCAATGCGATAGAAGCCCCTGGAGAGATACGTCTTAATGCCTATGCCTCCAGCCGAGTTATCCCTCGTATTGAGGCCCAAGTAGTAAAACGTCATGTACGCTTAGGTAATCAAGTAACTGAGGGGCAGCCTCTGGTGACTCTATCCAGTGTCTCCATGTCAGAGGCACAAGCTGCGCTTTTAGTGGCAGCCAAAGAGTGGCAAAGGGTAAAAAAGCTGGGTAAAAAAGTTGTCTCGGAACGACGCTTTATGCAGCACCTATCAACAGTCCCAAGCAAAACTCCTTGCTTATGGCATGACACCCAGCCAGACCAGACGTCTGATCGATGAAGGCAATATCAGTCGTGCGGACGGCCGCTTCACCCTACTCGCCCCGCAGGCCGGGACTGTCATTCGGGATGACTTCGTACTCGGTCAAATGGTCGATATCGGGGAACTGCTGTTTGAACTGACTGATGAGTCAACGCTCTGGGTAGAGGCCAGGATCAATCCACAGTCACTCTATCAGCTCAACATCGATGCGCCTGCACGGGTAGAGGTCGACAACCAATGGATCGATGGCAAAGTCATACAGGTTCATCATGCCCTGGATGAGAAAACGCGCACATTGTCCATTCGCCTGCAAATTCCTAATCCGGATGACCGACTGCACCCGGGGCAATTCGTCACCACAAGAATAGAAATTGGTACGCCGGGAGAAACAGCACTTACAGTACCGACTGAAGCCTTGCTGCGTAGCCCCGATGGGGACTGGCAAGTCTTTATTGAGGAGGAAACGGACGAGTTCGAACCCCTCGAGGTGGAGCTGATCCGGCAACTGCCTGGGGTTGCCGTAATAGAAGGACTTGAACCGGGTACACGGGTTGTCACCCAAGGCACCTTCTTTATCCAGTCCGAGTTGGCCAAATCAGGCTTCGACGTACATAACCACTAGGAGGCTGCCATGCTCAATCGCATTATCGACTGGTCAGTGGCAAATCGTCTGCTGGTTGTGCTCAGCTTGTTGGTTGCAGTAGGAGCCGCTGTGGTTTTGATACCCCGGCTCAATCTTGATGCCTTTCCCGATGTCACCAATGTTCAGGTCCAGATCAACACTGAGGCACAGGGTCTGGCAGCCGAAGAGGTAGAACAACTCATCACCTACCCTATTGAAGCGGTGATGTATGCACTCCCCGATGTGCAAGAGGTACGATCCATATCAAAGACCGGACTCTCGGTCATTACTGTGGTCTTCAACGAGGGTACCGATATCTACTTTGCCCGCCAACTCGTCTTTGAGCGCTTACAGGAAGCCCGGGAACAGATTCCCGACGGTGTGGGATCACCCGAGATGGGACCCAATACATCCGGACTGGGACAGGTCTATCAATATATTCTGCGCTCCGAGAACCCTGACAAGCATGATGCAATCGCACTACGCAGTCTCAATGACTGGGTAGTGAAACTACTGCTTCTGCCCCTGGATGGGATCACCGATGTGCTCTCATATGGCGGTGAAGTGCGTCAATACCAGGTACAGGTCGATCCCAGTAAACAACTCTCTTACGGTATCAGTATCGCAGAGATTGCTGAAGCGATTGAGAATAACAATCGAAATGCAGGTGGTTGGTACCTCGATCGCGGTGCTGAACAACTGGTCATTCGCGGTGTAGGCTGGGTGCGCGCAGGCGAGGAAGGACTGCATGATATCAGCAACATTCCTCTGCGGGATGAAGATGGTGTTGTCGTGCGTGTCGCAGATATTGCCCAGGTAGCATTTAGCGGTGAGATCCGCCAGGGGGCTGTGACCATGACACGCCGTACTGCAGAAGGTAGACCTGAACCCTTGGGCGAGGTGGTTGCCGGTATTATACTTAAACGCCTGGGAGCCAATACCAAGGCAACCATTGATGCTGTCAAAACACGATTACCCGCCATTCAGCGAGCACTGCCGGATGGCGTCACCCTTGAACCCTTCTATGACCAGGCTGACCTGGTGGAACAGGCGGTAGAGACCGTTAGCCGGGCACTTACTGAAGCTTTCATACTCATTGTGGTCGTGCTACTGCTGTTTCTGCTTAACATCAGGGCTACTGTGCTGGTACTGATCTCTGTCCCTCTCTCAGTGGGACTGGCATTGACTGCCATGAGCTATGGGGGCCTGTCAGCCAATCTGATGTCTTTGGGTGGACTCGCGATCGCCATCGGTATGATGGTGGATGGCTCGGTGGTGATGATGGAGAATATTTTTAAGCATCTATCCCACCCCGATACTAGCCATGAACAATCGGCAAAAGAGCGAGTGTCGCAGGATGATAGCGATCCCTATAACGCATCCCATGACAGGCACGGTATCCCGTTACGTATCCAGGTAGCTGCACGGGAAGTAGGTCGACCGGTATTTTATGCCGTTATGATCATCATCGTTGTTTTTACCCCCCTGTTTGCGCTACAAGGGGTTGAAGGCAAGCTATTCCAACCTATGGCCATTTCCATCGTATTGGCCATGCTGACATCATTGGTCGTTGCGCTGGTGGTCATGCCTGCACTCGCAACTTATACTTTTCATCGGCCGATAAAACATCATAACAGCCCGGTATTCCTCCCCCTCTAATGGGCATACCTGCATTCGCTTCGTTATGCCCTAAAAACGAAAGGGCTGGTAGTGACGATAGCGATTATCCTGTTTGCAGGCACCATTGCACTACTACCGCAATTAGGCACCGAGTTCGTACCGGAACTGGAAGAGGGAACAATCAATATCAGGATTACGCTTGCGCCTTCATCCTGCCTGAATACGGCACTTGGTGTTGCATCAAAACTTGAACAACGCTTGATGGCATTTCCTGAAGTGACTTACGCATCCAGCAGGATCGGCCGCCCGGAACTGGGAGGTGACCCGGAACCGGTCTCCAACATAGAGATCTACGTCGGACTCAAGCCGATCAATGAATGGACCAGTGCAAAGGATCGATTCAGCTTACAGAAAATATTCGAAGAGGCACTATCCAACCATCCCGGACTGTTACTCACCTTCTCGCAACCGATAGCGACACGTGTGGATGAGTTGCTCTCCGGGGTCAAGGCGCAGCTGGCTATCAAGCTATTCGGACCCGACCTTGATCTACTTGCAGAAAAGGGCCGGGCTATTGAATCACTGGCTCGTGATGTTCAAGGAACCCGTGGCGTTGAGATGGAGCAGATAGCAGGTGAAGCACAGCTTACTATTCGTCCGCGTCGAGCGTTATTAGCCCGTTACGGGATTCCTGTTTCACAGATTATGGATCTGGTTTCCGATGGTATAGGCGGTACTGAAGCCGGTCAGGTTATCCAAGGTAATGAACGTTATGATATTACCGTCCGTCTGGAAAAACGTTACCGTAAGGATAGCCTGGCGCTGCAACAACTGGTACTACAAGCACCGGGGGGCGCCTGGGTTCGTTTAGGTGAGGTCGCGGACATCATCATCGAATCTGGCCCGCCACAAATCAGGCGTGATGATGTACAGCGCAGAGTGGTGATTCAGTCCAATGTAGAAGGCCGTGATATGGGCGGATTAGTGACTGAACTAGGCCAACGAATCACACAGGAGATCGATCTACCCGCAGGTTATTCTGTGGTTTTTGGTGGCCAATTCAAGAATCAGCAACGTGCCCAGCAGCGTTTAATGATTGTAGTGCCTCTCTCTCTTGGACTGATCTTTCTACTGCTCTACTTTGCTTTTCACTCCGTAGGGCAATCCCTGTTGATCATGCTGAACGTTCCCCTGGCACTGATCGGAGGTATAGCTGCTCTCTACTTTACAGGTCAGTATCTATCAGTCCCAGGCTCCATTGGTTTTATTGCACTGTTCGGTGTAGCAGTACTTAACGGTGTAGTGATGGTGAATGCCATCAATCAAAACGTCGAGGCAGGAGAGTCAATAGCTGACGCTGTATTTGTTGGTGCTCTTTCGCGATTACGCCCGGTATTGATGACTGCATCGATAGCGGCATTGGGATTAATTCCGATGTTATTCTCCTCAGGTGTTGGTTCTGAAGTTCAGCGACCGTTGGCAACTGTTGTGATAGGCGGACTGGCATCAAGTACCTTGCTGACTCTATTTATACTACCAATACTCTATCCTCGATTTTCGATCTTTCCCGTGAACGAAGATTAATCATTAAAATGAGATGGAGGCATCCGCCAGAATAATGCGTGGCAGGAGAGCATGATCACTCTGCAACCCAATCCGGGGTAAAGCAAGGAAACCCCTTTTTAGGGGATTTAAACCTGCTCTTGTATCAATCAAGGTTGATTGCCAATAACCCAACTCATAAAATCCTGTCGTGTTTTTTTGTCTGCTTGTAACCACCAGGGCTTTAACTTCTCTCCGGACTCATCTAGGTCATGTTGATGACTCAGCCCAGTCATAGTGGTTAATTGTCTTTCCTCAGGTTTTTTTGTCAGCACTGTCTCACTGGCCCATCTGCTCGGTTGTTGCACTAACCTTTCAATTCCACTTTCAACTAACACCCTCGTTTCATCACTTTGGATATTAATTACAGGACTCCTTGCATAGGCTTGCTTATCCTGGTAGGCAATTTCATCCGGTTGAAGTCTATAGGTCACTCCTGGCTGAGCGTTTAATGTAACAATAAAGGGCTTCTTGGACTTTACGACACCTTCATAACCAAGATCATAATCCATAACAACATCCTTGTAGTACAAGGCAATTTTATGTACACCTCCATTTAACATCACTGTATTGGTATGTGCGTTGCTACTTCCCGACGAGCCACGTCAGTAGATTACGTGATCCCCAACCAGCACAAAATGTTTTAACGAGATCTAACTCACGCAGCAATATTATCGGACATCAGTGCTTGTCTTGGCCAAGCTGACAACCTTGTGCATCCCCATGAAGACCCTCTACATAACCCAATTCCGAGGCTGCCTGACGGATGATCAAAGATGCTGAATAGAGGAACAACATAGCCATAAGGAATGCAACAACAAGCTCAGGCCAATGGCTTTGTGTGGTATAGACGACAACGGCCGCAATCAAAACCGCCAGATTGCCTATTGCATCGTTCCGACTACAGAGCCAGACAGATCGCACATTAGCATCACCATTCCGATATTTAAGCAACAGCAGGACACTGATGATATTTGCGCTGAAGGCCAATAGAGCCACGGATCCCATGATGTACTCGTTTGGGGTGCCGAGTATAAATACACGATAGAGGGTTGAGCCCAATACCCATACTCCCATGAGTGCCAACATAACACCTTTAAACATCGCTGCTGATGCACGCCAACGCAAGGAGTGACCAATCGCCAACAGAGTAATGGTATAGGTGAAGCTATCACCCAGGAAATCGAGCGCATCAGCCCTTAGGGACATGGAATTAGCTGCAAAACTGGCACCTGTTTCAAAAAGAAACATCATTGCGTTGATGGCAATAACAATCCATAAAACAGTTTTATATTGCTTGGAAACACCATCAAATTGTAAATTGCTTTCGCAACCACATCCGGCCATTTCGCCTCCTCACCAGAGTGACTGATTTGATTATCTATTACCACTGCTGTCCCATAAATATTCATGAGAATAGCAGCCTGGATTGAAGTGGTGAAATATCGGGATCTGGTGGATCCCCGAATAACAGT
>JAHXHU010000253.1 GCA_025656375.1 Candidatus Thiodiazotropha sp. (ex Ustalcina ferruginea)
CATTCGCTAGTAGTTATCATCTAATAGCTTGAAATCGCTAAGGATGGTGACCTTCCTACAGAGGACTTTCACCTCATTAGTTCATACCCACATGCTGGGCGTACACAATGAGTTCAACCTGAATCTACGGATTCAGCTTGAAGTGAGTGTATATATTAATCCGGCAACCGAATATGTTGTATTCAGGGCTTCAAGAATGCCCTCTAAAGAAGAGGATGACCTTTCGGTAGTTGCTTTGCGTACCAGATAGCAAGTTTATGTTTCATGGTTTGCTGTGAAACCTGATCTTCAGGCAAGGCCTGAATGACTTTATCATGTACCAATAATCGATAGATGTATAGAACCTTTTCGCTTGCGGAATCCGTCGGCTCGAACTCTGCAGCGCCTCGTGCTTCGGCATATTTTACACCCGCAATAATTGCCCCTTTAACCAATTCTGTTTTGTTTTTAAGCTTCTTCATGACCGTCCCCGGTTTTTAGATGAGTTTAGGGTCAATCTTCGATGCACAACCATCAGAATAAAAATCAAACATACGCCAGCTATAACCGCAGGAAAAAGCACTGTTGTCAACGAATAGTGTTCCAGCGCCATGACAACCAGAGTATTACGCATCATAAACAGTAGGAAAAATCTCAAGTCCTCATCATAAGGATGAACAAATGCTTTTCTGATAGTCGGCCCAAACCCGACCACATCAATAGCGGTCAATATCACAACCGCCCATAGAGAGTCTGATGTAAAGTACCATATCGGCAGTGACATCAGTGCCATTATAAAAAATACCCAGTCGATTGAACTAATCGTAATATCTGATTTTGTTCTATATGCCAAGAAGGCAACATAAAGTGTGATTAATCCGGAAATACCGATAGGCCAGGCCCCTACCCCTCCTCCCTCTTCAAACTGGGCTAAAAAAACTATAAATGTTGTGGAGCCCCAAATTATCCAGGAAAACACATGGGGCTTTTTTGTCTGACCCAGCATGATAGAGCGGATATACGGAAAAAACGCAATAAACGTCAAACCAATTGCAACTACGCTGAATAGTTCTTTAAGCCCACTACCCATAATCAAATAACATGTTTTTGTATACCGCCTGAAGCCACGTATTCATGGGCAGATGCAGGATAGAAATTGCTGGCTCGGATAATGTAACAAACTCACAGTAGATTGAAGTCAAACATACACGAAATGGTATTCGACTAAAACCCTTCAAGAACAATAAGTTACCAAGGTCGGCAAAAGATTTAACGGTATTATCGGGTAGATTGGCAGAAATATCCCATTCCAGGACACCTCTCATATTGGACAACGTCAGAGCAGCGTATAAACTGGGCGGTCAGCTGAACACCAAGCCGTAAGATGTTTCGTACTTGGTCGCGGTCTTGAACTAAACAGGTATGGAATAGATGACAACAGATACACCTGACATCGAATTTGAAAAATCACCCTGTCCTCTGGGATGTCACGCCAGCGATGAGCTAATTGTGACCGGGCAAGACCGCATCAATCACTTCCCGGGTGAGTTTCATGTCGTCAAGTGTCAACAATGTGGATTGATGAGGACTGACCCAAGACCAACCTCAGACAGTATGGGATTTTACTATCCAGACGACTATGGCCCCTATCTGGGAACCCAAGCCAGCGCTAACAACACAAAATCCGCAACTCTGAAGCGCTGGTTGAGAACGATACTTGATGTCAGATCCGAGTACATTCCAAAGATCGCTCCAGGAAAGCTGCTGGAAATCGGTTGCGCTTCGGGGGCCTATCTGCAGAAAATGGAAGGCATGGGATGGCAAGTCACTGGTATCGAATTTTCGCCCCATGCAGCGGAGTCAGCCAGGAAATTGGGTTATCCGGTCTACGCCGGCTCGCTGGAATCAGCCGCGTTGGAATCAACAGACTTCGATTTGATCGCCGGCTGGATGGTACTGGAACATCTGCATGATCCTGTGTCCGGATTACGCAAACTCCATGAATGGGTGCAACCGGGCGGTTGGCTGGCATTTTCAGTACCGAACGCAGCGTCGCTTGAATTTAAACTCCTCAAAGAGCACTGGTACGCACTGCATCTACCCAACCATCTCTATCATTACACACCGGACACCATCCGAACCATGCTCACTCATACAGGCTGGACCATGCCCGCCATACATCATCAGCGGACCCTGAGTAGCCTGTTGGCCAGTATGGGTCACTTGCTGGATGATAAGGGTTATCATCGCATCAGCCGCTGGGTTGTCGGCAAGCCACAGGATCCGGTACGTCTATATCAGGCCTTATATCCACTTGCCATGCTGGCAGCCAGCATGGGACAAACAGGCCGAATGACGGTCTGGGCCAGAAAGCCGGTTTGATCTGCATGGCACGTTCTATGGTGCTTTTTATTTATACACATATCGTAGGTTATTGTTAGATTCAGGATGGAAACAACTTCGGCCAGGTCCCCCCTAACGAAACCGCTATGAATGTCAGACACAAAGAACTAACACGTGGCAGGCGCCTTGCGAAAAATGTCGTCTGGAATCTGCTCAGTGTCGCTGCACCCTTTCTGGTAGCGATTATCACAATACCGATTCTTATTGATGCGATCGGTAAGGAACGTTTTGGCTTACTGGCCATCAGTTGGATGTTTGTGGGCTATTTCAGCCTGTTTGACTTTGGGCTGGGTCGAGCCTTAACTGTGTTGGTGGCCAAGTGTCTTGGTGAGAGCAGGGATCAGGAGATACCGAGTCTTGTTTGGACCGCCTTGACTTTGATGTCCATCCTCGGCGTAATCGGCTTTGTCGCAATACTCTGGTTATCTCCATGGCTTGTTGACGAGGTATTGAAGGTCCCACCCGAGTTGCTTGAGGAAACACGCCAGGCATTCTATCTTCTCTCAGCTTCTATCCCCCTGGTGATCATCACCGCAGGCCTGCGTGGTGTGATCGAGGCCTATCAGCGGTTTGATCTGTTGACGGCTATCAGGATTCCCATGGGTATTCTCACCTTTGTCGGACCGGTTGCTGTATTACCATTTTCAGTCAGTCTCTATCCAATTGTAGCGGTATTGCTGGCAGGACGTTTTTTAGCCGCCCTGGCACACCTGCTTCTGCTGTTCCGTGTCCTGCCAGAAATCAAACAGAACTATCTATTGGATCGCACTCAGATACGACCGCTACTGGGATTTGGCGGGTGGATGACTATCAGCAACATGGTAGTACCGATGATGGTTTCCATGGACCGGTTTGTCATCGGTGCTGTGTTATCAGTTACAGCTGTTGCATTCTATACCACCCCCTATGAGATCGTATCAAGGTTACTGATCATTCCCAGCGCTTTTGTAGCCGTACTGCTGCCTGCTCAGTCAACGGTCCTGGCCGTTGGCAACCATCATGATCGTCAACACTCGGCAAGGCTGTTCAGCAAGGGCTTGAGTTATATTTTTATCGCATTGTTTCCCTTGGTACTGGTGATTTCCGTGTTCTCCTTCGACGCACTGAATCTATGGGTAGGAGAGGAGTTTGCCGAAAATGGCTATCTGGTCATGCAGTGGTTGGCTGTGGGAGTTTTTTTCTATGGCTTGTCCCTGGTGCCCTTTTCGCTGGTCCAGTCGGAGGAACATCCTGACTGGTCAGCAAAGTTGCATATGCTGGAGCTACCTCTCTACCTCGGTGCACTATGGTGGTCCTTACTGGAATATGGGATTCTAGGGGCTGCAGTGGTATGGACCCTGCGTGCATTGATAGATGCCCTGGCACTCTATGCCATGGCACTATTTCTGATACCGGAATGTAGGGCCTCAACGGTTCGCTTTGGCTTTGCACTGCTTAGCGCGATCTCTCTCTTCATCCTAGCTGCGATGCTGGATGAACTTCCCTACAAAATTCTGTTCGCGTTATTTACTCTGACCTCCTTTGTATTATTGGTCTGGTATCGTGTTTTTAAGCAGAACGAGCGGAACTGGCTACTGAATAGCCTGGGTATTGGAGGCAATAGATGAAGATACTGCTGCTCACCCGATACACCCGGATGGGTGCCAGTAGCCGTCTTCGATCTTACCAGTATCTTCCCTTCCTAAAAAATAGTGGAATTGATGTCACCGTCTCACCACTCTTTTCAGATGCCTATTTAAAGGCATTCTATGGTGCTGGTAGTAAATCCCCGTCGCTGGTATTAAAGGCCTACTGGAAGCGTCTGAAGCAGCTAATTCAAATTCAGAAGTTTGATCTGCTATGGATAGAATATGAGATTTTTCCATGGTTACCTGCAACCTTTGAGCAGATGATCAAACGGCGAGGCATTCCCTATACCGTCGACTATGATGATGCGATATTTCATCGTTATGATCACGCCTCTTCCACCCTGATCAGATACATTCTGGGTAAAAAAATTGACCACGTGATGCGTAACTCAGCCTTAGTGACAGCAGGAAACAGTTACCTGGCAGAGCGTGCGAAAGTGGCGGGCGCAAATCATGTCATGCAACTGCCAACCGTGGTGGACACATCCCGCTATCGCTGTAAAAACGCCACAGACAATGCCTATTTTACAGTTGGCTGGATAGGATCCCCAACCACTGCGCCCTACCTGGAATTGTTGCGATCACCCTTGCAAAAGCTGGCGAATGTCTTACCTCTACGCCTGCTTACCATTGGTGGAGCAATCAATGCCATTCCGGGTGTGAAGATGATGTCTCTTACATGGTCTGAAGCCAATGAGACAGAGAAACTGCAACAGTTTGATGTCGGTGTTATGCCACTGCATGATGACCTGTGGGAGCGTGGAAAGTGCGGCTACAAACTAATCCAATACATGGCCTGTGGTTTACCGGTTGTTGCTTCACCGGTAGGGGTCAACACCCAACTGGTCGAGCATGGCGTGACCGGTTTTCATGCTGACACGGAAGAAGCATGGATTGCTGCCCTGACACAATTGTCGAATGATTTCCAACTGCGCTCAGAAATGGGGCTAAAGGGCCGAATCAAGGTTGAGAATGACTACTCCCTGTCGGTCATGGCACCAAAGCTTGCCGACGCCTTCATGGGTGTAACTGGAAAACATCGGTGAAAAAAACTGTCCCCAGATTATACCGAATATCAACAGTATCAGGAGAGCCTTTATGTGCGGTATTGCGGGTATATTGAATGACTCGCAATCAGGAGATAGCCTGTTGGCGAATGCCAAACGTATGGCCGACACACTGGTTCATCGAGGCCCGGATGATAGCGGCGTATGGATGGAACGGGACCAGGGTCTTGCCCTCGCCCATCGCCGTCTGTCGATCCTTGACCTCTCCCAGCAGGGCCATCAACCCATGGCATCTGCCTGTGATCGCTACCGCATCGTATTCAATGGTGAGATCTACAACCATGCCACCTTGCGCAATGAGTTGGAACACGCTGGCGTCACTGGCTGGCATGGGCACTCCGATACCGAGGTAATGCTTGCCGCTATCACCACTTGGGGTATACCTGCTGCCCTGGAGCGATTCAGCGGCATGTTTGCCTTTGCCCTATGGGACAGGGAGACCCGCAGCCTGACCCTGGCCCGCGATAGAGTGGGGGAAAAACCACTCTACTACGGCTATAACGGCAAGCTGTTCCTGTTCGGTTCAGAACTCAAGGCCCTGCGAGCTCACCCGGATTTCAAACCGGAAATTAACCGTCATAGCCTGGCATTGATGCAACGACTGGCCTATATCCCCGCCCCCTACAGCATCTACCAGGGCATACACAAACTGCCACCCGGTACACTGCTAACCATTCAACCCGGCCATCGGGTCGAATGCCGTCCCGACCCCTACTGGTCAGCCCGCAAAGTAGCTGAACAGGGCCAGCACACCCTCTTCAAAGGTACGGAAGAAGAGGCACTGGACAAACTGGAACACCTTTTAAGCAATACGATAAGCCAGCAGATGATCGCCGACGTCCCTCTTGGTGCCTTCCTCTCCGGGGGGGTGTGGACTCATCCGTCACGGTTGCCCTGATGCAGGCCCAGTCAAGCCGACCGGTGAAGAGTTTCACCATCGGCTTCTGGGAGCATGCCTTCAACGAAGCGGAAAATGCCAAGGCAGTCGCCACCCATCTGGGTACGGATCACACTGAACTCTATATCACCCCAAAACAGGCCCTGGATGTCATTCCACTACTGCCGGAACTGTACGACGAGCCCTATGGCGACTCATCCCAGATACCGACCTATCTTGTTTCTCAACTGGCTCGACAACAGGTTACCGTCAGCCTCTCCGGTGATGGTGGAGACGAACTTTTCGGTGGTTATAACCGCTATCACTGGGTCAAACAGCTGTGGCATAAATTGGGCTGGGCACCCACACCTCTGCGCAGAGTCCTGGCAAGCCTGCTGACAACACCCAGCCCTACAACGTGGGATAGGATCTTCAACTCCCTGCGTCCTGTCACGCCTGCTTCACTGCGTCATCAGAACCCAGGGGATAAAATACATAAGCTGGCTCAGATCGTGGCAGCACATGGCCCTGAAGAGATCTACTGGGGCTTAGTCTCATTGTGGAAAGATCCCGAGGCACTGGTCCTGGATAGCCATGAACCTGTCACCGTTTTCACTGACCCAACCCAAAGACCTGATCTGGTAGAAATAGAACACCGTATGATGCTGATGGACACGCTGACTTATCTGCCGGATGACATTATGGTTAAAGTGGACAGGGCTGCAATAGGTATGAGCCTGGAAACCCGCCTTCCTCTGCTTGACCACAAGCTTCTGGAATTTGCCTGGTCTCTACCCCTGGAGATGAAAATACGCGGCAACGAACAAAAGTACTTGCTTCGCAAACTGCTCTATCGTCACGTACCGGCAGCTCTTATAGAACGACCGAAGATGGGTTTCGGCATCCCTTTGGGTGATTGGCTGCGAGGTCCACTACGAGACTGGAGCGAAGCCCTGCTTGATGAACAGCGACTCAGTGAAGAGGGCTACTTCAATCCTTCCATGGTACAGCGCCACTGGCAAGAGCATCTATCTGGCCAGCGCAACTGGTCATATCATCTATGGAACGTGCTAACTTTTCAGGCTTGGCATGATACCAGCTTCATGAAATAGCCTATCCTACCGCTTGAATATAGATAGAATAAAATCAGAAATAAAGCCATGAATTAGATGTGTATATACGACAAAAATAATCGCAGATGCACGCAGAATATCCAGCCCAAATATGCGGTCTCTAATTACAGGGCCTGCGACACCCATGACACTTCCTTCTATTTAACCAACATCGAGTCAATAACACCTATCAAGCTATATTGAGCATAACATCATGCAGCTCGACATCCCAAACTGGCTATGCCATAAGATAAATCATTCAAACAACCTACTACACATTGACAAGGATCGCTATGATGCTTTTACACTATGCAATCTTAGAGGCAATCAAGCAGGATAATCTGCTATACCAGGATTACCCTTCACCCCCACCAGTTTCGGTGTATTGAGCTTCTTGATCTTCACTGTCTTCTGATCGCGCAGGTATTTCGCGACCACATCCCAGATAGGCTCACCAGGTGACTTTGAACCCACTGTTGCCCAACCGGATACCCTATAACTTTTGTTTGCGTCGATCTTTGTCCCATCATCCAGGGTCATGTTGGTAACACGCTTACCGAAACCTGCTCCGGGCTCGCAAACATAGTCGAGGCCACCGACACGCACCATGTCACCCCCCTGCTGATAGTAGGGGTCTTTATTGAAGAGATTGTCGCTGACATCTTCTAAAATCGCCTTGATGTCGCTCCCCTTCATCTCCCGCCGATAGGTCTCCGGATAGGTAATGCAGGTCTGGTCCATGACATTATCCATGGTGATCTTCTGACCTGGCAGTACTGTCGTGCCCCAGCGAAAGCCTGGGGATAGTGAGATCTGTGCATCGTTAACGGTGGTCAACGCATCGCAAATCACCTGATCGAATGTGCCATTGAAGTTGCCACGACGAAACAGGGTCTCTTCAGTGACGGCCAACTCCTCATCCAATTTATCCTTATAAGGTGCGCGTACCTCATCGATGTAGGCCTGCATCGACTTATCTGCCGGCAGCATGTTGGAGAAGATCGGTAACAACCGATAGCGAAAATCCCGAACCTTGCCCCCCTTCACATCCAGATCCATGACACCGAGGAATTTGCCATTAGAACCGGCGTTGGTGACCAGCGTCCTGCCACCCGCATTCTTGACAACCGTTGGCGCTGGCATACCGTCGTGGGTATGCCCACCGAAGATAACATCGATACCGGAGACACGTGATGCCATCTTGAGATCCACATCCATGCCGTTGTGAGAGATGACAACCACCACATCGGGTTTTTCGTTTTCGCGTATCGTATCGACGACACCCTGCATCAATTCATCCTGGATACCAAAGGTCCAGTCGGGGATGAAGCGCTGAGGGTTGGCGATCGGTGTATAGGGAAAAGCCTGGCCGATCACCGCCACTCTGGCACCACCAACCTGCTTAATCACATAGGGTTTAAAGGCGTTACCATCATCCTCATTGAAGCCATCAAAATCAGAGAATTTATAGTCGAACAGCGCCTCTTCACGGACTCTCACATTCTGTGCCACAAAGTCGCCCTTAAAGTCGGCAACATTGGAGATCACCTCTTCGTCCAGGTAGGTAAACTCCCAGTGACCGGTCATCACGTCAACACCCAGTCTGTTACAGGCACCGACCATATCCTTACCACGGGTCCAATAGGCGGTACCGGAACCCTGCCAGGTATCACCGCCATCCAGTAATAAGCTGTTACCGGGCCCCCTGTCGTCACGAAGTCGTTGCACTAATGTCTTTAAATGAGCAAACCCGCCAACCTTGCCGTATTTACCTGCAGCGTTGTTAAAATCGAGATAGCTATAGGCGTGAGATTCGATACTGCCTGGGGCTATACCAAAATGCTTAAGTAATTTATTTCCGACCAGATGAGGTGCTTTGTTATAGGCGTATTCTAAACCCAGGTTGACATTGGGTTCGCGGAAATAGATTGGATTCAGCTGAGCATGGGTGTCAGTGATATGCAGTAGTGACAGATTGCCAAATTTTGGCACCTCATAGAGGTCTGACGGTTGCTTTGCTGCTGCAAAGACAGAAGACGGCATCATACCTGCTGCACCGGCCAGACCCATCAGGCGAAGAAATTCGCGTCTAGAAATACTCATTATTTTATCCTCCAGTTATTGGTCGCTGGAACTGTTCTGTACCGCAGGACACCATTCGGCAGGGTTCACAGACTTGTTTTAGTATAATGTTCAGGTTGCGATTGATTCCCCTACACAGGGTACTGTTACATCCCAACGGATCTCTAACCTGCAACAAAAAAACCAGCTGCATGACCGGAAGGTGCCTGTTTATTTCAATACCTTCCAGCCATCCAGCTGGCCTTTCCCCATAAAGTTGCTCCGGGCATGACATGGGGAGAGAGTATTATGTAACCCTTTGTAGCTACATGAAAATCCCGGCATACTAGCGCCTCGATAGTGGTTTTCCTTAACCTGATGTATTGACCAACACAGGTACTCCGTCAACCTAATGACTTAGGATGCAGCCAGTCAGGAAGCGGCTAACGGCCAGGCGTGCGACCGCAGGACTAGCCGTAGCTAATTCAAGGGAGTACAACAATGCAGATGGCCGCTTCCTGGCTGGCCCGAAGGGTGCGCCCACTGCATCCTAAGTTATTAGGTTGACGGAGTACTAATGTAATTCCTGTTCCAGGGTCAGCATCATACGCATTAGATGGGACAGTGAGTCAGCCTGCATCTTCTCCATGACTCTGGAGCGATGAGCCTCCACTGTTGAAAGGGTGATGCCCAGCTGCTCTGAGATGTTTTTGTTGCGCATACCTGTGATGACCAGGTCGAGCACCTCCCTTTCACGTGGCGTAAGCTGATTCAGATGCTCACGAATCTCTGACAATCTTGAAGCTTCCCCTCGTCGTTCTGCATCCATCGCTATGGCACGATGCACACTATCCAGCAGGATCTGATCACGAAAAGGCTTTTCAATGAAATTGACTGCGCCCGCCTGCACGGCACGCACTGCCATCGGCACGTCTCCATGTCCGGAAATAATGATGACAGGTGGATGTATCGGTTGTTCGATCAGCTTCTCCTGCATATCCAGACCACTCATTCCAGGCATCCGGATATCAACCACCAGACAACCTGGCAGCGTTTCATTGAACCGTTCCAGATATTCAACCGCAGATGCGTAACAGATGACTGGCAACCCGACTGATTCGAATAGCAATTTTAATGCGCTACGCACCTCTTTATCGTCATCTACGACAAAAACAGTCGGCTTTATCTGATCCATGCTATTAACTGGCTTCCCCTAATGGCAGGTAGAATGTGAACTCAGCGCCATCCCGACAGTCCGGGTTGAGTGAGAGTTTACCACCGTGTGCCTCAATGATCCCGTAGCTGATGGAAAGCCCAAGCCCCATTCCTTGTGGCTTACCCGTGACAAATGGATCAAACAACGTAGTGGCCAGTTCTGGTTTGATCCCTGGACCATTATCTCGAACGGTGATCCGAATCGATTCACCTGTCTCACTTCGGGTGCCGATATAGAGCATCCGCTCCCCATTGACCTTTTCCGCTAGGGACTCGATGGCATTACGTGCCAGATTCAGAATGACCTGCTCTATCTGTATGGGTTGCAGCGAGATGCGAGGCAATGGCTCTTCAAGATCCAGTTCGAGGCGTACTGATGCACGTCTTACATCGGGCCAGATCAGAACAACAACCGCATTTACCAGATTATTTACATCGCCTTCAGACCGCTCCAATGGCTCCTTGCGCACAAGCCGTCGTAACTGACGAATAATCTCCCCTGCACGATCCGCTTGAGAGGCGATACGTTCCATCACATCCACGCAGACATTGATATTAGAGCTATCAGATTCGAGCAAGCGAATACTGGCCTGGGCATTCGTTGAGATCGCAGTCAGAGGTTGATTGAGTTCATGGGCAATTCCAGAGGCCATTTCACCCAGCGTGCTGAGGCGCCCTGCTCTGGCCAACTCTATCTGATGCTGACGCGCCTCTTCCTCTGCCCTTTTGCGTCGGGTGATATCACGAAATACAACAACACTGCCAACCGTTTTACCACTATCGCCCCAAATGGGGGTACTGCTGTACTCTACCGGAAAACTGGTACCATCCTTCCGCCAGAAGACATCATCGGAGACATAACGGGCCTGATTTTCGCGAAAGGTCTGATAGACCGGACACTCTTCCGCTCGATGGGGCGAACCATCCGCATGGGTATGATGAAGAATATCATGCTGATTGAGACCGATGACTTCAGCTGCCTCCCAGCCTGTGATTCGCTCTGCCGCTTTGTTAAAAAAGGTTGATCGACCATTCAGGTCAACACCATAAATACCATCTGCCACAGAGTCGAGGATCAACTCGTGTTGCAGTTCCAAGCGGTTCTTTGCCTTCTGAATTGCTTTGTTCAGGCGCATTACCCAAAGGGTCATAACAACCATGAACAGCAACATCAGCAGGCCGCCAAGTAACCAATACCAATATCGGCCGATGGCATCAGAAAGTGTGAACTTGCCAAGGTTTTGATAGGGTGGCAACTTCAGTGTACGAAACAGATCATGCACCGGTTGATAATCTAGAGGAATCGTCCAACCTGCGTAGTTACCGGCTAAAGCTGCCGCATGGTCATGGGGCATATTCAGTAGCGCCACAGCCACTTGCTGTGCCAGGCTATCCGCTGTATGAGCCACTTTACTGAAGGGCCACTCAGGATAGAGACGGGTACTCAAAGCAAAGGGGAATTCAGAAACCTTTTGCGGATTGATTATCCGAAAGTCATTGAGGTCGATAGTGCCGGCCGAGGCCATCCGTTCCAGGATGTCGGTGCGCACCGCACCGACATCAACCTCACTATTAAGTACCGCCATCACCACATAGTCGTGAATGCCCCCAAATTGTAACGTCTGCAAATCAGTATAGGGATCTATCCCCTTTTCAACCATCTCCCGCATCGCCATCTGAAAACCACCCAACGAGGTGGTATCGACCGCCATCATGCTGTGGCCACGCAGATCCTCCAGGGCGTTGATCTCTGGGTGGTCCTGGCGGGTAAATATCACCCCACCAAAAATCTTGTAGGGTACATCGTTACGCCGGTTATAGAGGGTAGCGATACGGGAAACCCGATATTTCACCTCAAGATTGACATAGATACCGGGATTGACCAGGACGAAATCTATCTTACCCGTCTCAACCGCCGAATTGACCTCATCAAATCTGAGCGGTCGGATAACGAATTGGTAGGCCGGTATATTGGTAGCGAGGTATGCTGCGGTTGGACCCCACATTCTCAAGGTCGCCTGATCCCCACGATGACTCAACACACCGATGTGTACGATTTCCGGATCTGCCTGAAGCTGTGAACTGAACAGTGATGCAAGCAGCATCAAATGTAGCAGTGACCGATATCTGTAGATGTTCTGGATGAGTGTCATCTAATGAGGTTATGTGAAATCCATACCCCATACAAGGTGTGACTCGGCAGTACACTCTTCCTATATTGCATAGAGCGCTGTTATCTCATCCGGCCAAAGCGTATTGTCAATAGTCTCCAAGACCAGCGGTATATCGTCAAAACGTTTATCATGCATGATATAGCGAAACACTTCCCAACCCAGCTTTCCTTGTCCCAAGCTGTGGTGACGGTCGACCCTCGCACCCAGATCGGGCTTACTGTCATTGAGGTGCATGCCACACAAGTAAGAAAAACCTACCACACGGTCGAACTCGGCGAATGTCTTCTCACAACTCTCCTCTGTTCGCATATCATAGCCTGCAATCGGGTAGCCGGGGGTCTCTAACCCCCAGCCCCCACAACACCCTGCATGCGGCTCCGCACAGGGCGTTTCACTTGGAATGGTGAAGC
>JAHXHU010000190.1 GCA_025656375.1 Candidatus Thiodiazotropha sp. (ex Ustalcina ferruginea)
CGATTGATCAACGACTTGTCGCGATTTCATTGTATCAAAACAAGGGGGTTTTCAGGCCTTTCTCGTTAAGTATTTATGGGACAGCAGTGGTGTCCGCTAGCCCCTGGGTCGAGACACTGATGCAGATGAGGGCAGTGAGCAAAACACCGTTGACAAGTCGTCCAGTAGACATGCCGATCTCCTCCTTTCCTACTTACAATATAGTTCGTGGCGCGTTGATCGGACAACCTCTCTCTGAGTCTGAGTGCGTTGTGTTAAAAGGTTTGTAACTGGACGGACACTACTAATTTAAGTTTCGCAGCATAAGACTATTGCGATTAATAAGAGGTGCTGACCTTTGGACCTTGATTCGGATGCGTGATGTAGCCGTCCCGGCAAGACTTTTTGCGATTAATGTGTAGGTTGTGTCTTTTATCGGGGTTAAAATCCTGGTGCCTGAAACCGCTACAGTACCGATCTCAGGTAGAATTTTGACCGCCTCGGCATGCTTCGTTTTCCAACTCAAAGTGGTGGTAGATCCTTGCTTGATCCTGTCAGGATTGGCACGAAATCCAACAATGGCTGGTGTGCTGCCTGAACTGCCTGAGTACCCTATAAAAAGGCCAGCGATGGTGAGAAGGATTACAATACTAAGCGCACTCATCATGAGCGCTTTATGCTTCCATATAGAATTCTTTGCTACTGAATGGGTGTGAGAAGATACTAGTGGCTTTCTACCTGTCATGTTCTGTTCAAGACCATCGATCAACCGGTCACAATCTGTACGAAAGTCCGGGTCAGCACGTACAGGCATGCCATTTCTCTTGGCAAATTCGCGGATACTATCTGGCAGATCATCTGCATCGGGCATGGATGCACGACGGACCAATAGGGGTACTACCGGTATATTGCGCTTTAACGCAGATTCCAATTCTGTGCGAACAAAATCATCTGGTAGATCCAGGCGACGATTGCCATTTTCATCAGTGACCGATAGCCAGTCACGACCGATAACGGCCAGTAACACCTCGCACCGACCGACTTTCTCATCGATGTACTTCGAAAAATCGACCCCCAAGGGGATATCGTCGACATCCATGAACAGGGCCGATTCTCCAAAATGTTCAACAAGGCGGTCATGTATCCTGCCTGTAACATCCGCACTGTCTTCGCGTCGGTATGAGATGAAGATGTTAGCGATGAGAATCCTCCTCAGAGCACCTTCCTGTGCTTGTCCATAGCCTGATTGTCAGACTAAGCATTTTTCGCCTTAAGCGGTAACTAACGCAGTACACTACAGTTTATATGAGATTGAGTGATTTTTTTATTGTAAATATTCCACAATCTAAAGTTATGCCTGTTGTTGGAGTAGGCATTTCAACTTCAAACAGGCACTTTAGCGTAGGTTAGGGTGCTGCCCTGCCGTACCAAATGCTTAACCAAGAAAATAATACAATGTCCATGTTTGATCCGATACACAGATGGTGCGGCAGGGCCACACCCACATCCAACTTATGAGCATGGTAAGACCATGTGCGATAAGACGAGGCTGGTGTGAACTCAAGGGGATGTGCTGGGGTCCTAGGTAAGGTATATCGATAACAGGAGTTAATAATGAAGCAACGGTTCCACTTGCTCTGGAAAGCGAATAGATCTTTTTTTCTTTTTGTCTGTGTGATGTTGATATTTCGCAGCGCCGTTGCAGACTGGAATACAGTCCCAACTGGTTCGATGAAGCCGACTATTCTGGAAGGCGACCGGATCTTCGTCAATAAAATGGCCTACGATCTGCGCTTGCCCTTTACCCATATCTCCTTGCTGAAACGCGGTGATCCTGCCAGGGGCGATATTATCATCTTTGACTCTGAGGTTATGGACAAACGCCTGGTGAAACGTGTCATCGGCCTACCGGGTGATGTGGTAGCGATGCAGCATAACCAACTCTGGATCAACGGCGAAAAACTGGCCTATCGGGACAGTGCGACTGCTGCCGGGAGGACAGATAAAATTGAGAACCTATTGGGTGTTGCGCATTGGGTAAGGCGGTTGGGCCATGATTCACGCCTATCCAGTTTCAGACCGGCAACAGTGCCACCGGACCACTATCTTGTGTTGGGCGATAACCGGGATAATAGTGCCGATTCCCGGGTGATCGGCTTTGTGCCAAGAGGGGAGATTGTTGGCAGATCACGCTATGTTGTGCTCTCCCTGAATTATGACCATTACTACCTGCCGCGTGCTGATCGGTTTATGAAACAGTTACAAGTACTGGCTAGGCCGATGGTTTAATCCCAAATAGAATTGCATACAGTGTTGGTACAAACAACAGTGTGAGCAGGGTGGCAAAACCTAAGCCTGCCATGATCGTCAGTGACATATTGACGAAAAACACATCCTGCAGCAGCGGAATGAGTCCCAAGATTGTGGTAGCAGCCGCAAGCACCACCGGTCTTAACCGACTGACGGTTGAGTCGAGTATCGCCATATAAGTCTCCTTACCCTCAGCCCTTTGTTGATCGATCTCGTCGATCAGCACAATGGCATTCTTGATCAGCAGGCCAATCAGGGAGAGGGCTCCCAACAGGGACATGAAATCAAAGGCTCCATTAAAGGTAAGCAGCCCTGCAGTGATACCGATAATCGCCAGTGGTACGGTGAGCCAGATCAGCAGTGGTTGACGCACCTTACCGAACAGCAGAATGCTCACAAGAATCATCAGTAAAAAACCGACCGGCAGTGAACTCATCAACCCACCCTGGGCATTTTTTGAATCCTCGTATTCGCCACCCCAGGACAGGGTATAACCAGGCGGCAACGCTATGGCTTCAATTTGCGGTTTCAACTGCGTAAATAGAGAGGTCGCCAGCTCCTCAATGGAGTTACAGGAGGCGGTGATCGTCTGGATACGGTTGCGAGAACGAATGACCGTATTTTTAAATACGGTTTCATAACCGCTGACAACCTGAGCAGTCGATATTGACTGATTCAGTGCCGGGCTCCAGATCAAGATGTCCTGAAGGCTACCGACATCCTGGCGCTCTACTTCAGGTGCCCGCATCAGAATGGGTAAGACCCTGATACCGTCACGATATTGGCCAACGGGTGTCCCATCGAAAGCATATTGCAGTGCTGTTGCCAGATGTTCCCGGGTGATCCCCAATTGTCGGCCGACCTGTTCATTGAAGATCGGGCGTATCAACTTGACGGGTTGCCGCCAGTTGTCGCGAATGTCTTTTGATCGCGGATCGGCCCGCATGATCGCCTGAGCCTCTTGTGAGAGTCTGCGTAGCAGTGTCGGATCAGGACCATGGAAACGAGCTTCTATTTTACTGTCACGGCCTGGGCCCATACGCATCGCCTTGATGATCGGGTCGGTCCAGGGCAAGTTCTCCTTCATGTATTGATCGACCTTTTTCCAGATTTCAGTGATTCTCTCCCGGGTGTCTGTTTTAACGATGATCTGGGCATAGGCCGATGATGTCTCTCGTGGGTCATATACCAAAGTAAAGCGTTGGTGTGGGCCACCAATGGCGGCAGCAGTTTGTACGACACCCTTCTGTTCACGCAGATAGGACTCAATCCTGAGGGTATCCTCTCGTGTCTTGCGGATATCGGCACCTTCTATCTCCCAGATATCGACATAAAATAGGGGTGTGTTGGACTCGGGAAAAAAGGCCTGTTTGACACTGCCGAATCCGATCACTGCCACAACAAACAGACCAATGACCCCTGCAACTGTGATCCAGCGTAATCGTATCGCCCGATCGACAATTTCCCTGAATAGAGTGAATACAGCGCCACCATACGGATCACTGTTATTACCATTAGCCAGCTGACCGGGTTTGAGCAACAGAGCGCAGAGCAGAGGGGTTGTACTGATTGCGGTTATCCAGGAGAGCAGCAGGGAGTAGAGGATCACCCAGAACAGCGACCCGGCAAATTCACCGCTGCTGTCTGGTGAAAGACCGATCGCAGAAAAAGCCAGGATGCCGATAATTGTGCCACCCAGCAGGGCCCAGATGGTCTTTCCCACGGTTTCACTGGCAGCGTCTGCAGCCTTCATGCCGGCTTGCATGCGTACCAGCATGCCTTCAGCGACAACAATGGCGTTGTCAACCAGCATACCCAGCGCGATGACCAGTGCTCCCAATGAAATCCGCTGAAGCTCTATACCCTCAAGATGCATGATGAACAGGGTGCCCGCTACAGTAATCAGCAGCACAGATCCGATAATGAAGCCCACCCGCAATCCCATGAAGAGTAACAGCACCACAATCACGATCGTTACTGCCTGTCCAACGCTGACAATAAAACCACTGACTGATTTTTCCACTTCGGCTAGTTGATTGTAAATTTCGGTCAGCTCCATGCCGACGGGGATGGTGGGGAGGAGTTCCAGGACCCGTTGTTTTAGATTCTCTCCTGCGGCTACCACATTCTCACCGGCCTGCATGGAAATTCCCAGGGTTAGCGAAGGTTTACCGTTCACGTAGTACATCTGGCTGGGGACCTCTTCATAGGCCCTTGTGATTTCAGCAATATCCTTGAGATAGACGAGCTTCTGTTCATCAGAACCGATCAGCACATTGCCGATCTCTTTGACGGAATTGAATTCACCTGTCGGCTCGATGCGCAGGTACTCATCACCGACACTGGCGTTACCGGCGGTCACGACGACATTCTGGGATTCTATGGTCTGTGATATCTGTGTTGGGGATATGCCCATTTCACCAAGTTGCGAGCGGGAAATATCAACATAGATGACCTCTTTCTGGGTGCCACTGATGGAGATTTTTCTGATACCGGGGACCAACACCAGTTCACGTTTGAAATTATCGGTGAAATCCCACAGGTCCCGCCAACTGTATCCTTCACCGCTGATCGCCAGATAGACACCATACACATCGCCGAAATCATCGATGACCATCGGGTCTTGAGTGCCAGGCGGCAGTTTGTGCTTCATATCGGCGATCTTGCGCCGTAATTCGTCATAGATATTGGGGATATCATCTCCCCTGTATTTATCCTTGAACTCGATCAAAATATCGGACATGCCTGGTCTGGAGATAGACATTTTGATCCGTTTGACCTGTTCCATGCGCTGGATGGCGTCTTCGATATGGTAGGTCACTTCATTCTGAACCTGGCTGGCAGAAGCGCCGGGGTAGAGGGTGATGATCTTGGCCATCTTGATGGTGAAGGCGGGGTCTTCCAATTTGCCTATTCGTTCAAAGGCCCAGACTCCGCCACCATGATGATGACCAGTAGCCAGGAAACAACCGGTGTCCTAATGGAGTATTCGCCGATATTCATCCTCAATCCCTAAAATTGTTGTTATCTTTTCAGCATTACTGATATTTCAGATCTTCGTTGCGGGGTTCAGCCTGTTCCTGATCAGGCATTAACTTAATCGGCATGTTTTCAACCACGAATGGCGCGCCGGCTGTGACAATGCGTTCACCGGGTTCCAGACCTTCCAATACTTCGATATTGTTACCCAGCAGCCGGCCAACCTTCACGCTACGTGATTTGACGGTCATACTCTGTTCATCAATGACCCAGGCCTTTGGGTCTAATTTGTAGTCGCCGATAATGGCTTGTGCAGGAACAGTATGGCGAATATCTGTGCTGAGAAACCCGCTCAGATCGACAATTGCTGTGGCCGTCATGCCGGGTAGTATCATGACATCATCGGTTTTATCCATAGTGTAAGTGACTTGAAATGTCTGCGTTTTTGCATCTGCCTTGGTGCTGACTTCACGATAGGTGAGGGGGTAACTCCTCCCAGGCAGGTCGGAAAAGGTGACCTTGACAGGTATTTGAGTACGTCTTGAATCTGGCATATCACCTTCAGGTTGTAGTTCACGAAGCTGACTTTTAGGTATGTCAAACTTAACTTCCAGCTGAGTAATATCCTGCAGATCGAGAACAACCTGCTTGGCCTGTATCTCTTCAAAATTCTCGATATGGCGCTTGGCGATGATGCCTTTAAACGGGGAGATGAGTTTTGTGTATTTTAAATCCTGTTGAGCGGATTCCAGGGCTGATTGTGCACTCTTGAATTCAGCCTCAAGACGGTCAAAGTCCATCTTCGAAATATTGCCCTTTACAATCAGTTCCTTTGCACGCACAAAGTTCTTTTTGGCATTTTTAAGGTTAGCTTTACGATCGTTGAATGTGATTCGATAATCGGTTGTGTCCAGTGTCGCCAACTGCTGGCCTTTCTCCACACGATCACCCTCTTTGACCGACAGGGTATTTACTTTTCCTGATACACGAAAAGAGAGTTCTGCCTTTCTGCCGGCATCGATACGTGCAGGGAAGGAGCGTATTCCCCCTGATTCTGCTGTCTCTATGAGATAGGTTTTTACAGGGCGGACAATATCGACGGGTTGCAAGGGTTGTGGTTTTTCACAGCCCATGAGTATCAGAGAAAGTAAAAGTAAGCCCGTAAACCGATAGGCAGCCCATTGCATGTTGATGTCCCCCAAATGAATTACCGTTAAGTATAGACCGGTTAGTTTTAATGAAGGATATATCATGCTTTTAGTCAATATATCCGCTACATAAAATAAGGTAAGTGTGAATCTCTAATAGGTTAATAACAGTGACGGGCCCCTAGGGAATGGGAGTGAACAAGTTCATAAAAAAGGGTCACTGCTGTCCCGCTAACTCCCTCTCCCTCGGGGAGAGGGTTGGGGTGAGGGGATTTGAAAAGCTAACGATTTGTTTTTTCTAATCCCCTCATCCTGTCCTTCTCCCGGAAGGAGAAGGGACGCTTGTTTTCAATTTTGATGTCTCACAAGTCCGTTGGCAAAATAAATCAGTTCAAGACAATTGGTTACAATAATATTTACTGAAGTTAATGGGACAGCAGTGAAAAAGGGTATCTATTTTATGCTTATCTGTTTTTTCTGTTGGCTGATATTTGCTATACGCTGTTTTAGCCTGGAATGTCCCAGGCTATAAAGTGTATCGAACAGCTTTTTGTAGCCTTCAGGATTTGGATTTTCCTTTACTCTGGCATAATGGAGTCGATTGAAAATATGCGATAGTTGACCGGGCCTGGTAGTGATATCCATCTCCACAAGCTTTTCCAGATACTGCTCAATGGTCAGCCCAGCCGGTCTGAGGTAGCCCGCATTGCCCAGTAGTTCATCAATTCCCTGAAGATAACCGATGATGGCCCTTTCAGGCATGGATAGGGAGATCGATTGTATGCGTCGGGTTCAAATTCCAACCAACCGAGGTTGTCCACATAGGCCTCGACCCAGGCGTGTCCATCCAGTGCATAGATGTCATAATAGCCGGTGATTATGTTGGCCTGGGGAAACTTACGCAACGCCTGTTCAGTCAACGCGGCACTGCTTTGATGGCCGTTATTACTCTCAAGTCTTGCCAGAAATGCGTACAGATCGTAGAGATCCGAACAGTAAGCGGGAATGATTCTATCGTGCCACGCTCCATTCTCCACGACCAGGATGCTCTGTATACCATCACGGCTGGCAAAGTGAATCATGGAGGCTGCAATGGAAATCGCATATTCAAAAGTCGATCTTGCCCCTTCGCCCTGATTGAATCCTGGTCTGCAATCCAGTACCACTAACAGCACAGGTCGGTCACTACGTTCATACTCTTTGACCACAAGTTGCTGTCGGCGGGCCGAGGCCCGCCAATGAATATTGCGTAGACCATCACCGTGGGTATACTCCCGCACGGTGGCAAACTCATCATGACCTCCCTGTTGGGGGACGGGTAGATCACCATCGCTGTTGGCGTCCGCAATAACCGGCGATGGGAGAATAGTCAACTCATACACTTGGGGTAGGACAAGGACCTCGAAAGGGGCAGTTTCAATACGCCGACTTTGGGACACAATGCCAAACGGGTTTGCCGATGATGGCCTTTTGCCATTCCACAAGCAGTGTTTCCAGTAGATTGCCCGGTTTGGTCATTGTTGGCTGAGTCATCTAACCTCCCTGTTTTGTATTAGAAGGAAAAAGCATGGTTGGCGAAATAGACGAATCCCCTCTTAATATAGGGGATTTGGTGTCGCTATTGTAGCGTGCAAATCGACAACTTCTTAAGTCAATCTGTAGAAGAATATGCATTCACCCTACTACCAAACCCCAAAACAAAGCTACAATTGCAGATCTGATTTCTTCAATTGGACCTGAATCGTCGTTTATTTCGGGTATCTTGGGGTAAATCACTGTTATTCATCTCTATACAGGAAACATACATGGCATACGATAAGATTGAGGTCCCTTCAGCGGGTGAAAAGATTACGGTTGACGCAAATGGTGTGCTGAGCGTACCTAATAACCCAATCATCCCGTACATCGAGGGTGACGGTATCGGTGTGGACATCACTCCGGTGATGCGTAAAGTAATCGATGCAGCTGTGGCGAAGGCCTATGGCGGCGACAAGAAGATTGCCTGGATGGAGATCTATGCCGGTGAAAAATCGACTCATGTCTATGATGCCGATACTTGGTTGCCCCAGGAGAGCCTGGACGCCGTTAAGGAATATGTTGTCTCCATCAAGGGACCACTGACTACGCCGGTCGGTGGTGGCATCCGTTCACTCAATGTAGCGCTACGCCAGCAGCTTGACCTCTATGTCTGTCTCAGACCGGTACGCTATTTTGAGGGCACACCCTGTCCACTGAAGTCACCTGAGAAGACCAACATGGTGATCTTTCGTGAGAATTCAGAAGATATCTATGCCGGTATAGAGTGGGAATCGGGTAGTGATGAGGTGAAGACACTGATCGATTTTCTGCACGATACCATGGGTGTCAGTAAGATCCGTTTCCCGGCTACCTCAGGTATTGGTGTCAAGCCTGTTTCAAGTGAAGGAACCAAGCGTCTGGTGCGCAAAGCGTTGCAATATGCCATCGACAATGATCGCGATTCAGTGACCCTGGTCCACAAGGGTAACATCATGAAATATACCGAAGGCGCCTTTAAAAACTGGGGCTATGAATTGGCCAAGGAGGAGTTCGGTGCTGAGGAGTTGGATGGGGGCCCCTGGTGCTCTTTCAAGAACCCCAGGAGTGGTAAAGAGATCATTGTCAAAGATGTGATCGCTGATGCCTTCCTGCAACAGATCCTGTTGCGCCCGGCAGAATATAGCGTAATCGCTACCCTGAACCTGAATGGTGACTACATCTCAGATGCTCTGGCAGCTCAGGTGGGTGGGATTGGTATTGCACCAGGGGCCAATCTTTCTGATACCGTGGCCATGTTCGAAGCAACCCATGGTACCGCACCAAAGTACGCCGGTCTGGACAAAGTCAATCCCGGCTCTCTGATCCTGTCAGCTGAAATGATGCTGCGTCATATGGAGTGGTTCGAGGCAGCCGATTTGATTATCAAGAGCCTGGGCACCACCATCTCCGCAAAGACAGTCACTTATGATCTTGCACGCCTGATGGATGATCCCAGGGAGCTGAGTTGTTCCGCGTTTGGCGATGCCATGATTGAAATGATGTAGAGATATATTCGCCAGGCGCTTGATAATTATCGAGTCTATTATTTGGCACTATCTTAGGGTGCGGCAGGCCGCACCCTACGTCTGCTTCAACTATTTACCTGACGTTGTATTTACTAACCTGCGTTCGGGTTAATAATTGTCCATAAAGGTCACTTTGAAAGCGTACTAGCCCCGTACACTACTGAAGAATTCACCAATGACTTCACTCAATTTCTCTGAGCGTTGTGGATCCCTGATGCTGAATTGCATAGCATCCCGTGTAGCTGGCAGGTAGAGCAGATCACTGAGGATACCGTTGAAGAAATCCTGACCTGTTTCATTGTTCGCCAACCGTTCAAGATAGTGTCTGCGAAGATCCGTGTCGTTGAGGCACTCCCAAGCCCGTCCTGCAATAGCTGCCAGGATGTCGGTGCGAGAAGCGATAGGGTGGTCTAGGATCTTTAGCATGAGACTGTTGCGAATCTCCTCAGAACAGCTTTGGGATAGACCACGAATCACCGCAGTGAGGATTTGCGGATTTGGTGTGGTTTGCTGCAAGGTCGAGTCAGCCTTGAGGGTGAGGGCATGTGCCAGAGATTTGGGAATGACTTCATTTTCCAGGCAGTGACAAAGCACTTCCAGAGGGGAGGGTGGCAGGAATGGAATCGAACTGGCGATCCGCTTTGAATTACCCTTTTGGCCAATACGAGCAGCCAGATCAGCAATGCCCTGATAACCGATGAATGACCACTGATCCCAGCCTAACTGACCGTCAAAATAGTCCTTGGCATGATCGTGAAAACGTGAGACAGGACGCTTGAAAGCATGGCTCATGCGCGCGTGAAATACAGCTAATCGCTCCGACTTGGGTTGAAAAGCATAGGGGGTATCCTGCAGTGCGGCCTCAATTATTTTTCCATTGTCACCGGGCAACAGGTTATTGCCGAGGCGCTCCATCAATTGATGGATGAAATCATCCCTGGCACTCTGCTGAAGTTTGCCCTGTTCATCCAAAGGGAAGCGGATAAACCAGATCATTGGATCAATCTGAGGCTCGTCGGGGTCAGAGATCGTCAAGCCGAACCAGGCCTGCTGTTGCAGGGGGAGGGGATAGGGGGTTTCGGCAAGCTCAAACTGAATAAACTGCTCTCTCGGGATGTGGGTGATACGCCGGCCCATATCGGAAAAGCCGAGTGAGAGACCCCCGGATTCGATAAATTGAGTCAGCGTAGAGATTTTGTTGTTCAGCGTTATATCCAATTAATCAGATGAAATTCCCACTCATCCGCTTCTGCTTCCGTTACAACCTTGCCGCGTATGGAGTGGCCTCCAAGCTCGACGCTGTCAGGGCTTCCGGATATCAGAGGGTGCCAGGTTGGTAGTGGTTTTCCTTCTGCCAGCAGGAGGTATGCACAAGTCGGAGGTAGCCAGTAGGGATCATCCAGGTCGTGTGTGGTAAGTGTCACACAGTTGGGTACTAAGGTCGAACGCTCCTGGTAGCGGGTGCACTGGCAGGCATCGAGGTCCAACAGGTCACAGACCACGTTGGTGTAGAAGATCTCTCGTGTTTCCTCATCCTCAAGCTTTTGCAGACAGCATTTGGCACAGCCGTCACAAAGGGACTCCCATCTCTCACGAGGCATGACATCCAGTGGAATGGTTTCCCTGAAGGGAGGATCGATTCTGCTCATTGACGGGATAATATCATCTTAAAAGGTGCAAGGAGGACGATTTTAGATCCTAAATAATCGCCTGATGTAGACCTACCACGCCATCGTTTGCCGCTGCACTGCAGATCATGTAGAAAAGGGCATGTCAATAGTTTTATACACAATCATTGATCTGCCACGCTAATGATTGACAGGTTAAGGTGAACTTCTATTATGATACATTTAAAATATACTATAATTACATGAATAATATAATATTATACGAATTGTATAGAAATTACACAATCTAAAAAGAGCGTAGTAGCATCAAGGGCTGGGGATGAATTCCTTCAGCTTACACACAAAGTTATCCACAGGATCTGTGGACATGTCAGAGTGTGATTTTAATACAGACATCGAACCATCTTTCGGTTACCTTTTCCAATACAAGGGATCAGAGCAATCTAACCTGAGGAGTGCACACCATGATCCAAGCGCAATTCGACTATCAAGCGGTTATCTCACTCCCTTTCGCTTCAGTCGGTATTACTATGTCTGAGGGCAGATTGAAGGCGTTGGCATATCTCTCTTCACCACAGAAGGAATTTAACCATCAGGTTCCAGGACTGGTGCGTGTGATGGATGCCATCAATGCCTATCTGCAAGATCCAGGCAGAACATTTAACCTGGACCTGTTGCTCAATGGTACGCCGTTTCAGCGTTGTGTATGGAAAGTACTGCAACAGATCCCCTCAGGTAAGACAATGACCTACAGTGAGTTGGCGAAAAAGATCGACAGTGGTGCCAGAGCCGTGGGAAACGCCTGTCGAGCCAATCCCTGTCCATTGATTATCCCGTGTCACCGTGTGGTCGGAATCAATGGACTGGGTGGATTTGCCGGTGAACGGGGTGGAGAGAAGCTGGAGATCAAACGCTGGCTACTACGGCACGAGGGGTGTTTGTGACCCGTGGTGCTGAGGATGTTCAACTCATTGAAACCTTTTCCGATGCGTTGTGGATGGAACGTGGATTAAGTCGTAATACCCTCTCGGCCTATCAATCAGACCTCGGCAAAGTGGCGGACTGGCTGCAAAATAGCCAGGGCTACGGTCTGCTGAAGGCTCAACGGGCCGATCTTCAGTACTATCTGGCGAGTTTGGTGCAACAAGGTAGAAAGCCGCGCTCCACCGCGCGGCTGCTCTCCTGTGTCAGACAGTTTTATCAATATTGTTTGCGTGAGGGTTGGTTGAGCGCCGACCCTAGCGTGCGTATCGATTCCCCCAAGTTAGGCAGGCCGCTGCCAAAATCCCTCTCCGAGGGAGAGGTGGAGGCCCTGCTTGGTGCGCCTGATCCGGATGATGCAGAGGGCATGCGGGATCGCACTATGCTCGAGGTACTCTATGCATCAGGTCTACGGGTCTCTGAGTTGGTGGATCTTCGCCCTGAACAGGTGAATCTGAATCAAGGTGTGATGCGCATCATCGGTAAAGGGGGCAAAGAGCGGTTGGTGCCCATGGGTGATGAGGCCCAAAGATGGTTGGAACAGTTTTATAAGGGTGCTCGTGGAGAGCTTCTGGGTGCCCGGGTCTGCCCCCATCTGTTCCCTACCCGACGTGGTCGAGGTATGACCCGGCAGGCATTCTGGTACCGAATCAAAAAGCATGCAGCTACCGCGGGGATCAGTCACAACATCTCACCCCATACCCTGCGCCACGCCTTTGCCACCCATCTCCTGAACCATGGGGCAGATCTACGTGTGGTGCAGCTATTGCTGGGGCATAGTGATCTGTCGACCACCCAGAT
>JAHXHU010000346.1:0-3430 GCA_025656375.1 Candidatus Thiodiazotropha sp. (ex Ustalcina ferruginea)
ACTGCTGAATTCATTTTTTCCTTCCTTTGCCATAAACCGGAACACTGGGAATTATAAATGAATATTTTATTCAGGACACTACACTAGTGTTGGTGCCATGGATAGTGATGAGATTGAATTAGTCAGACAAGCATTACTTCGTCTAAGAGATGAACTACAACTAGTCGAGGAGACCTCACAAGAGGCCAGTAAGACTGTTGAACTGGATCAGACGCGTGTTGGCAGGCTTACTCGCATGGATGCTCTGCAGGCACAGCAAATGGCACAAGCAACAGCTCGACGACGGCATCATCAACAGCAAATGATTGAGGGTGCCTTACGTCGAATCGATACGGGTGAGTATGGTTACTGTTTTGTATGCGGGGATGAAATAGACACTCGCCGTCTTTCAGTTGATCCGACGATTACACGTTGTATAGGATGTGCCGAGAAATAACTATCCAGTGCTGTGCCCTATACTGATAATATGATGTTCCACTATAATTTCAATAGACCCATCATGCGCTTTCAGGAGTCACCTCGATGCGTAAACGAATCATCGGCCAGGCACAGCAAGAAGCTTTTCCTACTGATCAGGTCTGGTTGAATCTAGGGGAGATTGCAGAGGTAGAAATCACTTCGGAGGATGACACTTACCCCATCGAGTCCGCACTATTGCCTGGCAAGACCCCTGGGTGGCGGGCCGCACAACCCGGCAAGCAGACCATTCGGCTCCTTTTCAGCCACCCACAAAACCTTCAACGAATCTGGATAAAATTTGAGGAGAGCAGCATTGAACGGACTCAAGAGTACCTGTTGCGCTACTCATCGGACGCTGGGCAGTCATTCCAGGAAATCATAAGACAACAATGGAACTTTAATCCTCAGGGATCAATATCTGAGACAGAAGACCATCAAGTTGAACTGCGGGCAGTGACCCTACTCGAGTTGACCATTACACCTGATATAAGTGGAGGTGACGCATTCGCATGCCTATCTCAATTAAAGCTCGCCTGACCAGGATGTTTCACCCGACAAGGTGACTACACAAGCAGTAGATGTACAAGGGTGCGGCAGCCCACCTACCTATTAACCCAGTAATTTCAACTCGAGATCGTCTCTATTTCTCATTCATCACTTAAAGAGGCAGGACTTGATAAATAATAGCCTTCACTCGAGACGACCACCCGGTTTCTGCCCCGTTTCTTTGCCTCGTAAAGTGCCTTGTCAGCCCTGAGAAGAACATCCTGAAAATCCTCATCGCCAATTTCTATTTCACTGGCGCCGATACTGACTGTGATCTTGATATCTGTCTGTCCGACTTGACAGGGAGTAATAGCAACATTGTCACAGATTCGCTGACCCAATTGTGCAGCACCCTCGATATCGGTTTCAGGCAGTAGAATGGTAAATTCCTCTCCACCATAGCGGGCCAGTAAATCCTGTCCGCGGATGATACTGCTGCAGATGCCTGCTATGTGCTTAAGCACCATGTCACCCACTGTATGGTCATAGGTATCATTGACCCGTTTAAAATGGTCCAAATCAAGCATCATCACAGATAATTTACGAGAGAAACGCTTCGCTCGCTTGAACTCACGCATCGATAATTTATCCAATTCGCGCCGATTGGCAAGACCGGTCAACCCAATCCGTTGTGGCATATTGCTGAAGCTGTCGGAAGGCAAGTTTTTTCTGGACGTTATTCCTTGCAAAAAAAACGCTGATTAATCCTGAGACCAGAAATAGCAGTAAATAGGTAATAACTGTGGCAACCACCATCCGTTTAGCCGTCAGATCGGCAATCAAATTATTGGTGATGTGAGAGAGATATATCCAATAGCGGTCTCCAGATCTGCTTTCAATCGTTTCCACAGTCTTTTCGATATTCTCAGCAGTTCCAAGATTTTCCCTGTTCAAGGGATAGGCCTTATGAAATACGAAGATGCCATCATCAGATAAAAAAGTGCCCTTCTCACTTGAAGAGACTGCAGCCCAAGCTTCAGGCCACTGCTTCGCAAAGGTTTTATCATTGCCATACATAAAACCCCACAGCTGCTCATCCGGTGCGCCCAGTAACCAATATCCGTTGTTGTTAAGCATTACCGCATTGCCTTTCAGGGCTTTGAAGTTATCGGCAATACGCTGTAATAGTTCATCAGGCGTATAGTTGAGAATTAAGATGCCCCGCTTTTCCCCATAACCGTCAACAACCGGGGTAGCGAAACGGATCGTAGGCTTGATGGATTGTTCGATCACCCCCTCTTCAATATTGAGATCCAGGGGGGAGATATAGATATCCCCTTCATCAAGCTTGATCGACTCCTGAAAATAGTAACGGCTGCTTTTATTCTGCAGTGCAGTTTTTGGCACGATCTGCTGAACGTTATCACTGTTATTGATCCGGACAACTTCCATGCCATCGGCTGCAATAAAGCGTAGCTGAAAGTATTTCGGCTTACGCCGGGCAAACAGCGAAAACTCCCGTGCGACACGTATCCAATTCTTCGCATGCTCATCATGAAGATAGTTTTTCAGCACCTCTCCTTCTGCCAATACCAGCAGATCAGAGAGTTTCTGTTCGAATAACAGCGAAGTTAACTCAGCAGCACTGTTCAAAGCAGACTCTTCACGTATCAACGTGGTCTGCAATTCATACTCTTCGGTTTGAGTGGAGAATATGTAAAAAATAGAGGCGAGCAGCAGAGAAGCGGGAATGAAGAGCCAAAGAAAACTGACCATCAACTCCTTTTGTTCAGGTAATCCGTTCTTTTGTTCAATCCCATTTGTATTAAGTTGACTGTCCGGATTGTTCATTTTTTCATTTTATTGCGGTCTTCCCATGTATAGGGCGATCGCTTTTTTTCAATGGGTAGCAATCTGGAGGCATAGTCCGCTAACGCCTTGAAGTCCCTCATGCTGAATTCATTGATGATTTTTACCATTTCCTGATTTCCGTTGCGCCGCTTACCATTTTGAATCCAGTTCAACTGGCGTAACAGGTAGTTGTAGTGTTGGCCATGAATGGATGGATAGGCCTCCGCAAAATTGCCCTCTCCCTGATTGCCGTGGCACTTGGTACAGTGCTGCTGGTATAGATTCTGGCCATGCTGCAGATCGGTTGCATCACCCTTACCTGTGGCAGTCGTCATCCTGAGGGTTTCAATATAGTGAGATACGTCGGATATGGACTGGGCACCACCAATCTCTTCAGGGATAGCGAATGGGTACATAGAGGGATTATCGCGATTCCTGGCACGGATATCCGCAAGCTGCTTAATCACTACCGAACGGTGCTGACCTGCAATTTGAGGATAGGCACCATTTGGAGTACCCCATCCCTCCGGCATGTGGCAAACAGCACAGATTTCATAGACCTTTCTACCACGCTCATAGTCAGGCGGTAGGAGCATCGCCTCTTCCTGCTCCAATCTTGCTTCATCCCATCCTG
>JAHXHU010000346.1:3530-12868 GCA_025656375.1 Candidatus Thiodiazotropha sp. (ex Ustalcina ferruginea)
CCTGTCCTGCCTGTCCTGCCTGTCCTGCCTGTCCTGCCTGTCCTGCCTGTCCTGCCTGTCCTGCCTGTCCTGCCTGTCCTGCCTGTCCTGCCTGTCCTGCAGAGCCTAGCACTGCCAAGAGAACAAAGAGTGCACTGGATTGGAGAGACGCCACTTTGGACATGCCTACTGAAGCCCTTACTGTTGAGAATCAAAAAAATCTGGAGTACAAATCCTTTTGATCCAACAACGCTATCAAAAGTAAGTACTTTTGAAATGTTTATGGATTCAATGATCCAACCGATAAATATCTGAATTATTCTTATCGTTCAACCTATTATTTTCGTTGGTTACTCAATGTTAGGGGAGCTTTCTGGAAAAATTACCGAACTATCCTCTGCACCGGGCAGCGGGACTTACCACACCCACAGACTCACTCAGCGGAGCTATGATATGTTTCGGATCTGTAGTCAATGCAGGCCGATTGGTTATTGGGGGCAAAGCGCGTTGTGGTTCCTCGTGTTCCAGACCCAGCCCCGCACGAAAACACTGCATGGCATTATCGGTTTCACCCAGTCTCTCCAGCAATAGACCCAACTGCTGATAGGACTCTGAAGTAGGCGTAATACCTATGCTCGCCTCAAGATAACTGCGCCCTTTTCCCCACAATTTGTTCTGCAAAGAGAGCCTCGCCAACGCCAACAGAAGAACCGGGTCATCCTGGTGGTTTTTCAACCAGACTTCTGCCACGGCCAGCTGATGAGAGGGATCGGCAAGCTCAATAGTGCCATACAGAGAGACCAGTTCACTGTTCCACTCCCGCTGTAGTGCGGCCGCGATCAATGGCTCGACCCTTGAACCCGCATCCAGTGCCATCATATACCGGCAGTAGTCAAGCAGTGCCTGCCGTTGCTGACGCACACCTTTGGGAATGCTCTGCCAGAATTGCACCAGACTATCGAGCCTTGCAGCTTCCTGTTTCAACCGCTCACGATAGACGCGGGTTTCAAGCAAGTGATAGGCCTTTTCGTCGATCACCTTACGACGCTTCAGCTCTGGCAGCATCTCTTCCAGCTTCTGCCACTCTTTAAGGTTTTCATAGAGTTTTTTAAGCAGTGTCAGTACGTAATTGTGTTTTGGTGAGAGCGATCGTACAAGCATCAAGGTTGCCAGTGCCTGCTCGTATTGTTGATGGGCAAGTTGCAATTCGGCCTGGGTCAGACCAACCGCCACATCGGCTGATGGCATGCTCTCATGAGCCAGATGCAGGTAGTCATCACGACGGGTATGTTCACCCTGCAACTGAGCAGCACGCGCGGCCGCAAGATAGTTGAGCAGAGGGGTCTCTGATTGAACGGCATAGCGAGTAAGATGGCGTTCCGCTACCTTCCAGCGTCCTTCAGCAAGTTCCACCAAACCACGGGTCAGGGCATGTTGAGCACGTAGGCTACGGCGTTTTTGGCGCCAACTAGCCACCCGCTCAGGCATATGCCAGAGGTGTGAAAGGAGCCTGATACCTGCATAGAGCAAGAGGAACAGCGCTAAACGCTAAACCTGCCAGAACAAAGAGTGCCAGACTACCCTCGATGGTCCACTCACCATAACCAATCAACACATACCCATTGTCTTGTTTCACCCAAAGGGTGATCACAACGGCAGCCAGCAGGGCAAGAAAAGCTGCGATTAGCGTCCTCACCGGGAGCCCTCCTGATGCAGCGCTTCTCGCTTAGCCTGCAATGCCCGCAACGAGCCTGAGATATCCGGTAGTGCAGGTGCTATATCCCGTGCAGCCAGCCCACCAAGCTGCGCAAGAAATCCGCTTACGCTGGGATCTGATATCTGGAAATAGTGATCTACCCATTCAGTTGCACCCTTCAGATTCTCACTATAGAGAGTCTGGTTTCTTCCCATCAACGCCGCATTGGCGGACTCCAATTTGAGGCGTAAATTCTGGACCAGAAAGTAGCGATGCTCCGGAGGTAGCATGGCGCTGACCGGACGATCATGGTGACGGATAATCATCATTGACTTAAAACCCTGCCAAAGATCGTCAAGCAGCTGCTCAAGGTTGAATCCCTGGTTGTCTGCAAGGGCAGGCATATCGGCGCTATTCGCTGAGGATGGCATCAGGGCTACCCCCTCATCTCGCAGCGGAAGCGCATCCACCTGGTCGGTAAGTGCACTTATTTCAGCGCTGATCCCTGCCGTATCGACGCTGGTTACGGCTGTCAGGCGCGTCATCTCTTGGGCCAGCGCTTCCCTTACACCGGACCACCCAGGATCACCACTGGCATTGATGCGTTCATCCGCCGACTTAAGCGCTTCCAAAGCAGTCGCCGCATCTCCCATTAGGGTTAACCTATGATTGGCAACACGCATCAGGTACTCTGCCTCAGCTACCCGCCACTGTCCCTCTTTGCCACCCAGCCGTGTTTGGATCTCTGCCAGAGAACGGTATAACTGAGCACCCTGTTGACGAGATGTCTCTTTCTCTTGCAGGAGCTTTTCGGCCTGCTCAGCCAAAGCTTCCCGCTGAGCGCCAATCTCCTGTTTTTGCTGTTCGAAGAGTTGCTGGGCCTGCTGCAATCTCTGGCCAAGCTGGGCCTGTTCCTGATTGGCCTGGGCCAAGGAGCTATTGAGTGTAGCAAGCGTCTGTTTCATATCGAGCCAATTGCGATAGCCGAACAGCAGACCGGCAGCCACTGTCAATAATGCCACGACAGTAACAGCTATAAGCAGACGGGATGAACCGGAACGACCCCGGGAATCATCAATGCGTTCAACCTCGCCTTCGATGGCATCATTGAACTCTGCTTCAGCCTCATTCTGACTCTGACCTGACTCGTGCGCTTTTTTACTCATAGATTTTTCATCTCTCCTTACCTACTCCTACAGCCCCTCAGTACATTGACGATACTGTGGCAACACTGGAAATTGTCTCTATTCAGTTTACCTCAGAATGGGTAGTGTCAGGAGAGGTTTCCCTGATCCCCCTGAGCAACATGATCAGCCCAGTCGCTAATGGCCGCCATAATGGCGTTGTTGTCAGCACCCGAGGCTAGCAGAATGGCCTCGAAGCCCCTATTTTCTGCCTCCTGACGCATACGATCACTAATCACCAACAACGGTGTACGCTGCAATAGAGGCAAACCTTTCTCTCCCAGCATATCAATCAGGTTATGCAGAACCTCGTTGCTGGTTGTAACCACCAGGTCGATCTCCTGTGTCCAGCGCTTTAGCAATGGTTCAGGATCGGTATTCGGCCTGACCCTTCGATAGACTTCAGCATAACCTACTTCCGCACCTCTCGCCTGCAGGCTATTGCCCAATAATGGACGCCCTCCTTCACCACGAACGATCAGAACCTTTTGCCCGGTCAACTGCTGCAGTGGAGGTAACATCAGCAGACCTTCACTGTCATAGCGATCAACAGGTAATAGATCGATACCATACCCGGCATCATCAAGAGCGGCTGCTGTGGCCCGACCGACAGCAGCCAGCAATCGCCCTTGCATTCGCCCATCGGGCAATAATCCCAAGGCATAGTGGACTGCATTGGGGCTTATAAAGATCATCACATCCCAGGATTGACGCAATAGCTCACGTGCCCGCTCAACTCGTTTGCTGGCAACGATCTCCAGCGCAGGAAAGCACACGGCTCTTCCCTGACAGCCATGTATCAGCCTCGATAGCCCCCCTGACTGATGAGAGGCCCGGGTAACAAGAATTCCTCTACCCTTCAAATTGCACGCTGCCATGGCCATATCACTTGGATGGATTCAGACTTGACTCAACCACTTACGGGGTTTCGTAGAGTGCCTTCAGAATGGTATCCGCCCCCCACTCCAAAAGGCGTTCAGCCAGTCCCTTGCCCATTGACTCAGCCTCTTCAGGGGTACCTTCCACTTCACCCCGGATGATACGACTGCCATCCGGTTCGCCAACCAGTCCACGCAACCAGAGGTTTCCCGACTCCAGCATGGCATAACCGGCAATAGGGACCTGGCAACCTCCGTTTAAACGTTGATTCATGGCCCGCTCGGCAAGTACGCAACAGGCAGTCTCCTGGTGATGCAGGGGCGCGATCAGATCATTGACTAGCGGGTCATCAGCCCGGCACTCGATGCCTACTGCCCCCTGGCCGATGGCGGGCAGACTCTGCTCGGGACCGATCAAGGCAGTAATACGCGCCTCAAATCCCAGCCGTCTTAATCCGGCTGCAGCGAGGATGATGGCATCGTATTCACCCTCATCGAGTTTTCGCAGACGGGTATTCACATTGCCGCGCAGGGATTTGATCACCAGATCGGGACGGTTTTCAGACAATTGGCTTTGGCGCCGAAGGCTGGAGGTTCCAACACATGCTCCCTGTGGCAACTCATTGAAATGTTGATAGCTATTGGAGACAAAGGCATCATGGGGATCCTCACGTTGCATAATCACCGCTAGATGCAGTCCTTCAGGTAGCTCGACTGGAACATCTTTCATGGAGTGTACGGCAATGTCCGCCTGACCATTCAACAGGCCCTGCTCAAGTTCCTTTATGAACAACCCTTTGCCCCCTATCTTCGCCAGCGGCGTATCGAGGATTTTATCGCCCTGGGTTGTCATGCCCAGCAGCTCTATCTGAATGCCCGGGTGGGCTTTTTTCAGCTCGGCAGCAACATGCTCAGCCTGCCACATGGCCAAGGGTGATTTGCGGGTGGCGATTCTTATGGTCTGGGACATGTTTGGACGGCCTCAAATTCCGGAGCGATAACAATGAGGCACCTATGCTAAAGCCTGCCGGGGATGCACGCAATTACTAAGCAGTCGCAACACCCGCTTACTGTATAGCTTTCCCATAGTAGTGAATGAGTGACTCCACCCCCTCTGGCCCCTGCCTGCGCAACAGATTAGATAATTGGCTAGCCATCTCTTCATTGCCCTGATTGATCCCCACCAGATAGTCGCGCAGGGTCCAGCGCAAGTAGTCCATCCACTGACCCTGCAAGGGCGGTGCCCCTGCATCCGCTGGATTTGCCGGGTCACCGTGACAATCACGGCAGTATTGGCGATGCAGTAATCGCCCCCGGTCTGCCATTCGCCAGTCTGTCTGCTGTTTATGCAGGGTATAGGATTGACTGCTGAAATAGTCGGCCATGATCTCGATTTCACCTTCGCTATATGCCTGCATCAATCGACCCATGACCGTACTGAAACGACCACCATGGCGATAGGACCGCAAGACACTCTGCAGATAGTCCCGAGGTAATCCCGCCAACGAGGGAATGGCCGGGGAACCACTCTGTCCCTGAGGACCATGACAGGGAAAGCAGTGCTGTACCAAAACCGGGACTGCTGCAGGCAGCTCAGGCTCCGACACGATAGAATCATCACAGTGACCCAATGCAGGTAGATTCAGGAGAAGAGACAAAAAACAACCTGACAGGCAGGTTAGCCGCTGTCGTATATGATGCAGAAGATAGGGCCACCCTATTTGATGATAACGGGTCATATTCATGCCGCTGTTAATCTTGCCCCCGCAATATGCGCCTCACTTCAGGAAGATGCCGCCGACTGACCTCCAGGGTCTCCTCACAGCCACGCATGACCACCCGGGGAATGCCATCCCGCCCCTTTTCCAATCCCGACAGATGTCGGCGTACGACCAAAGCATTGCGATGAATCCGCAATAACAAATCACCGAACCGCTGCTGCAGACCCTTCAGACTCTCCTCCAGCAATAACTCTCCCTCAGTGTGGCGGGCCATTACATATTTTGAATCGGCACGCAGATAGATAACATCATCCAAGGGGATTGACTTCAACCCACCACGATAACTGGCGTGCAGTTGGGGTACCTCTGTTTCTGTAGAAGCAGTCGCAGCCAGTTGACTGCGGGTAAGGCGTTGACTACGTTGCAAGGCCGCTATCAGTCGCACCCTGCGCACCGGCTTTAAGAGATAATCCTGCGCTGCTGACTCAAATGCCTGTAGCGCATGCTCCTCATAGGCGGTAGTAAAGATCACAGCCGGCGGTTGGTCACTTTCAGCCATCTGTCGTGCTGCCTCCAAACCGTCCATGCCCGGCATGCGGATATCCATCAATACCAGGTCCGCCCCAATCTGATTGAACTTTTGCAGGGCCTCCTCGCCATTGGCAGCCTCACCGACCAGCTGGTAAGGCTGTCCTATCTCTTCAATCAATGCCACCAATCGTTGCCGAGCCAGGGCCTCATCATCCTCGACCAGTATCTTCACACTCCATCTCCCCACCATGGATGAGGTATCACCAGTCGCACCTGATGTTCTCCCTCTACATTCGATTCCGTGAGACTGGCCTCAAGATCGAATACACCCGCGAGGCGTGCACGGATATTCTCCATCGCCAGATTGTTACCCTGTCGATGACTGCGTTCACCCTCTTCCGGTAGCGTATTGCGGATACTCAGGTTGACCCGCTTACGCCGATAGTCCCCAGTAATAGTGATCGTCCCCCCTTTGGCAGCCGGTTCAATACCGTGATAGACCGCATTCTCCAACAGTGGCTGCAGAATCAGGGGGGGAATCATCGCCTGCTCCGGAAGTTGTTCGAGATCCCACACCAGCATCAGTCGCTCTCCCAATCGATAGTGCTCTATGCTCAGGTATTGACGGGCAAGCTCCAGCTCCCGACCCAAGGTGGAGGGTCGACTTGCATCACCCAACGAAACCCTGAAAAGATCGGCCAGATCCTCCACCACCTCTTCTGCCAACTTAGGATCACTGCGGGTGAGACTGGCAATGGTATTCATACTGTTGAACAGAAAATGAGGTCGTATCCGTGAATAGAGCGCCTGTAAACGCGCACTGTTCTCCGCCTCTTCCTGCCGTCGCCACAAGTGTTGTAGATAGAGGTAGTGGAGCACCAACACCCCAACGATGGTACTGATTCCCAACGACCGCCATAACAAGCCGCTACGATCTTCAGGCAACGCAGCAAGGGCCAATCCGCTATCCATCCAAGCCACCAGCAGAGCGAGCAGCAGGGTCATGCCGATCAATATCAGGAAGGCCACGAAGCCGGCCCATTGATTACCCAACCGGCACAATGGCGCACGCATAGCACAAAGCAGACCCGCCGTACTCAGACCAATCCACTGCACCAGTAGAGAAATCGGACTCAGGGCGGCCAAAAATTCCTCAAAACGGCTTACTGCTGCCAGCGTCAGCAGAATCGCCAGTAATTCGCCTATCACAACCACCGCAAAGACTGCACGAAGCGCACAGAAGTTAGGCAAAAAGATCACCTTTCCAGCAAGATCTGCCGTTGGTCTGCGCTCAGGTTGTTTCTCACTCTGCTGCATTCACTCACCGCCTGCTATAATCCGGCCTGCATTCAATTTCAGGATAGCCCTACATGAGCGACAGTCACGCGCCCACGAAACTCTGGTCAGGCCGTTTCAACCAACCCACCGATGCCTTTGTCGAAGCCTTCACCGCCTCGGTCGAGTTTGATCAAAGACTCTACCAGTATGACATCCAAGGCTCCATCGCCCATGCCACAATGCTGGCCAGTCAGGGTATCCTGAGTGATGCCGAACGTGATGCCATCGTGCAGGGCCTGGAGCTGATTCGCAAGCATATCGAGCAAGGCGACTTCACTTGGTCGGTGGCCTTGGAAGACGTACATATGAATATCGAGTCGGCCCTTACCGAGGCTATCGGCGATGCGGGCAAAAAGCTTCATACAGGACGCTCTCGCAACGATCAGGTAGCCACTGACATCCGACTCTGGCTGCGTGATGAAATAGAGACCATCCGTACCGCTATCCTGCGCCTGCAAGCCGCGCTGTTGGATAAAGCTGAGTTAGAGATCGAGACCATCCTACCCGGTTTCACTCATCTGCAGACCGCACAACCTGTCACTTTCGGCCACCACCTGATGGCCTGGTTCGAGATGCTGGAGCGTGATCGTGAACGACTGGCTGACTGCAACAAACGGCTTAACGTCATGCCTCTGGGGGCCGCTGCCCTGGCCGGCACGACTTACCCCATCGACCGGCACCAGACCGCCGAACTGCTGGGCTTTTCCCGCCCTGCGGAAAACTCACTCGACGCTGTTTCAGACCGGGACTTTGCAATCGAGTTTAGCGCTGCCGCCAGTATCCTGATGATGCACCTGTCGCGTTTCTCGGAAGAGCTGATCATTTGGTCCTCTGCCCAGTTCGGATTTATTGAACTCTCCGACAGCTTCTGTACCGGCTCATCCATCATGCCACAGAAGAAGAACCCCGATGTGCCTGAACTGATTCGCGGTAAGACTGGACGCATCTTTGGCCATCTTATCGGCCTGCTGACCCTGATGAAGAGTCAGCCACTGGCCTACAATAAGGATAACCAGGAGGACAAGGAGCCCCTATTCGACACCGTGGATAACCTGAAAGGCTCGCTGAAGGTATTTGCCGATATGGTGTCTGCCATAACCTGTCGCAAGGAGATGATGCGCCGTGCAACCATGCAGGGGTTCGCCACAGCCACCGACTTGGCCGACTACCTGGTCCGTAAGGGCATCCCGTTTCGTGATGCCCACGAAGTAGTAGGCAAGGCAGTCGCTTTCGGTATCGCTGAAGGACGTGACCTCTCTGAGATGAGTCTGCAGGAACTACAGACATTCTCGAGCGAGATTGCAGCGGATGTGTTCGAAATACTCACCCTGGAAGGCTCACTTTCTGCCCGGGACCACATAGGCGGCACAGCCCCTAAACAGGTACGGGCTGCCATCATTCGGGCCAGGGAGCGTCTTGGATTGTGATTCAACTCCACCATGTCAGCCTGATCGTCGCCGACACCCAGCGTGCCCTCGATTTCTATGCAGGTCTGCTGGGACTGGAAATCGATACCTCACGACCGGACTTGGGGTTCCCCGGTGCCTGGCTGAATGTGGGGGATCGGCAGATACACCTGCTTGAACTGGCAAATCCCGATCCCCTAGAGGGTCGCCCGTCTCATGGCGGACGGGACCGTCACACTGCCTTAATCATTGATGATTTCGTCACCATGCGTGAGAAACTCGACCGAGCGGGTATCGATTACACACTAAGCCGCTCCGGACGTCAGGCCCTGTTCTGTCGCGATCCGGATCAGAATGCGGTGGAGCTGATCCTGAGTCCAAATCAAGGGGTGTAGCTATGGCCTGTCCATAAACTGCACTTTATTTTGTAAAGACCGCAGAGAAGAGCAAAGCAACGGACAGATACTTACAATGCCAGCGCTGTTTGTGTGAAACTTTTCAGGATGTCCAGATGGTAACTAGTGTAGTGTCCTAAACATATTATCCATTTTGCAATACAACCTTGGCTCGCCCCACTTTTTCCAGTATCTGATCAACGCTTTTAG
>JAHXHU010000062.1 GCA_025656375.1 Candidatus Thiodiazotropha sp. (ex Ustalcina ferruginea)
CTGGCGCAAGGCACGGCGGGTCTACAGTCTCGCCTCACGGCTGCCGGGGACTAACCGCCTCGGCTTTCAGCCTTCCATGGCGCTCAGCGAGTGATGCCAAACGTGGTAAAAGTGGAGGTTATCGAATTATCTATTACCTGCATACACAAGAAAGTGTGTTGCTTGTTACCATCTACTCAAAAACAGAGCAATCAGATATCGACGATGCTGAAGTGGTGGACATCATCCGCCAGGTAGAAGACAGCTAACTTCCTTCCCTCGCGCCCTCATCCCCACAAGCAAGGGCATTACATTTGACATTTCTTCAGCACAGCAAGCCCAAGCAACAGTGTCAGGCCTTACATTTGACATTTCTTAGGGTAGCGTAGAGTGTATGAATGTAGAAGTTAACGCTATGTAGTCAATTTCAGATTATCGCCAGGATCTCCCTGTGAAATTGGATTCAGAGCGATAGACAGCTTCACCACCCATCAGTACAATATGCATCCAATCAGTTCGGGGTATCTCGCAATCGACTCCCGAAGCTAACTGTTTTTTTACATTATCTGGGGCAGGCACTTCGTGGCCTGCCCCTTTTTGTACGCCTGTAACGGAGAGATTCTTGAGAAAACCAGCAGTTCTGGTCCTGGAGGATGGCAGCCAATTCAGGGGTGAAGCCATCGGTGCTGAGGGACAAACCGTCGGTGAGGTGGTCTTTAATACCGCCATGACCGGTTATCAGGAGATACTCACCGATCCCTCCTATCGCCAACAGATCGTTACCCTGACCTATCCTCATATCGGCAATACCGGTATCAATCAGGAGGATGAGGAATCGGGGCATATTCATGCAGCAGGTCTGGTGATTCGGGATCTCCCGCTCATTACCAGCAATTGGCGCTCGGAAGAGTCCCTTGAAAACTATCTGCAACGAAACGACATCATCGCTATTGCCGGTATCGATACGCGTAAATTGACCCGTATCCTGCGTGAAAAGGGTGCGCAGAGTGGCTGCATCCTTGCGGGTGATGGACTCGATGAGCAAACGGCGCTGAAAATGGCACAAGGTTTTCCTGGGCTTAAGGGCATGGACCTGGCCAAAGAGGTGACCACATCAACACCCTATGAGTGGGCACAGGGAAGCTGGTCACTGGAAGGCGGATTGCCCGAAGCGGAGCATCCTGTTGATGAGAAGCTTCCCTACCATGTGGTGGCCTACGATTACGGTGTCAAACGTAACATCCTGCGTATGTTGACGGATCGGGGCTGTCGGATCACCGTGGTACCGGCACAGATGCCTGCCGATGAGGTTTTAGCCATGCAACCGGATGGGGTATTTCTCTCCAACGGTCCGGGTGACCCGGAACCCTGCGATTACGCGATTGAATCGATTGCCCAAATTGTTGATACCGGTCTGCCGGTGTTCGGTATCTGTCTGGGTCATCAGTTGCTGGCCTTAGCCTCTGGGGCCAAGACGGTAAAGATGAAGTTTGGTCATCACGGGGCGAATCATCCTGTACAGGACCTGGCCAATGGAACCGTCATGATCAGTAGTCAGAATCATGGATTTGCGGTTGATGAAGCGAGCTTGCCTGACCATCTGACGGCCATCCATCGATCTCTCTTCGACGGTACACTGCAGGGCATTCACCGTACAGACAAGCCAGCCTTCAGCTTTCAGGGGCACCCAGAGGCAAGTCCGGGACCTCACGACGTAGCGCCCGTCTTTGATCATTTTATTGAGTTGATTAAGTCCGCAAATGAACGCGAATGAATGCAAATGGATTTGGTAAGTGTGGGCATAAGGAGGCCATTTTCAAGCGGGTCATTTGGTGTGGATTTGGGGTCAGCATTGAGTTGATAAAAGTCCGTAAATGAACGTGAATGAATGCAAAGGGATTTGGTATGGACAGACAAGGAAAGACTGTTTCCAAGCGAGTCATTGGCTGCGGCTTTGACGTCAGTAATGAGTTGGGGACAGGTTATTTTGAGGCAGTTTATGAGAATGCGCTCTGCCTGGAGCTTAAGTGTCAGGGTTTAGTCTTTGAAAGGCAGAAGCATTTAAATGTCAGATATAAGGGACAAGTCGTAGGGCGCTATGTGGCGGATATTGTTGTGGAGAACAAGTTACTGGTGGAACTCAAGGCATTGTCGGCACTGACGAAAGAGCATGATGCTCAGGTGATGAATTATCTTCGCGCAACAGGACTGAGCGTAGGCTTGTTGCTGAACTTTGGTACATCGCGACTGGGAGTGCGCAGACTTGTTTGGCAACATGATGATGTTTCAAACATATAGATTTTATTTGCGTTCATTCGTGTTCATTTGCGGACTAAAATTTTGCGGATTATATAAATAGATGCCAAAACGTACAGACATACAAAGCATCATGATCATTGGCGCCGGTCCGATCGTAATCGGTCAGGCGTGTGAATTCGATTACTCCGGCGCACAGGCGTGCAAGGCGTTGAGAGAGGAGGGTTACCGGGTCATTCTGGTTAACTCGAATCCCGCCACCATCATGACCGATCCTGACATGGCGGATGCCATCTACATCGAGCCGATCACCTGGCGAACCCTGGAAAGGATTATCGAGAAGGAGCGTCCGCAAGCCCTGCTGCCGACCATGGGAGGACAGACCGCCCTCAACTCAGCTCTCGATCTGGTGCGTGAAGGGGTACTTGAGAAGTACGGCGTAGAGATGGTTGGTGCCTCCCGGGAGGCGATCGACAAGGCTGAGGATCGAGATCTGTTTCGTCAGGCGATGCGTAAGATCGGACTCGACATGCCCCGTTCCGTGATTGCCCATAGTCTGGAGGAGGCGCTGCAGGTACAGGTGCAGATCGGATTCCCTGCGATCATCCGACCCTCATTTACCATGGGGGGAAGCGGGGGCGGTATCGCCTATAACTCGGAAGAGTTTGTGGAGATCTGTGAGCGTGGACTGGACCTGTCTCCAACCAGTGAGCTGTTGATCGAAGAGTCAATCCTCGGCTGGAAAGAGTATGAGATGGAGGTGGTGCGTGACAAAAAGGATAACTGCATCATTATCTGCTCTATAGAAAACCTTGATCCCATGGGTGTCCATACCGGTGACTCCATCACGGTCGCACCGGCACAGACCCTGACCGACAAGGAGTATCAGATCATGCGCAACGCCTCCCTGGCGGTGCTGCGCGAGATCGGTGTTGAGACCGGTGGTTCGAACGTGCAGTTCGCCATCAATCCGGAAAATGGGCGGATGATCATCATTGAGATGAATCCCCGTGTCTCCCGCTCCTCCGCGCTGGCCTCTAAGGCGACCGGTTTTCCAATCGCAAAAGTGGCGGCCAAGCTGGCTGTCGGCTATACCCTGGATGAACTGCAGAACGAGATAACAGGCGGTGCCACGCCAGCCTCCTTTGAACCCAGTATCGATTACGTGGTAACCAAGGTGCCGCGTTTCGCCTTTGAAAAATTCCCCCAGGCCGATGACCGCCTGACCACCCAGATGAAGTCGGTTGGGGAGGTGATGGCGATTGGCAGGACCTTCCAGGAATCACTGCAGAAGGCATTGCGTGGACTGGAAATCGGAAAATATGGTCTGAATGAGATTCTGGATCTCAGTGAACAGGATGTGCGGGATACTCTGGTACGGGAGATCCGACTGCCTGGACCTGAGCGGCTCTGGTATGTGGCGGAGTGCTTTCGCTATGGCATGAGTCTGGAAGAGATTTTTGAAATCTGCGCCATCGATCCCTGGTTCCTGGTGCAGATCGAGGAGCTGATCAATATTGAGCGAGAGATCTCGGGGCAGGGTCTGGAAGGACTGGACCGAGAACGCCTGCTATTTCTGAAACGCAAGGGCTTTGCAGACAGACGTATTGCCGAGTTGGTTGATACCAGTGAAGCGGAAATTCGCAAACAGCGTCATGGGGACGGGATTAGGCCGGTCTTCAAGCGTGTTGATACCTGTGCGGCTGAGTTTGCTACCAGTACGGCCTATATGTACTCCACTTATGAAGAGGAGTGCGAGGCTCAACCCAGTGATCGTAAAAAGATCATGGTATTGGGTGGCGGTCCTAACCGAATCGGTCAGGGCATCGAATTCGACTACTGCTGCGTCCATGCTGCCTTCGCCATGCGCGAGGATGGCTACGAGACGATCATGGTCAACTGTAATCCAGAGACCGTTTCCACCGATTACGACACTTCGGACCGGCTCTATTTTGAACCCCTGACACTGGAAGATGTATTGGAAGTGATTCACATAGAGCAACCTGTCGGGGTGATTGTTCAATATGGCGGTCAGACACCACTTAAACTGGCGAATGACCTTGAGGCAGCGGGTGCGCCTATCATAGGCACCAGTCCGGACTCCATCGATCTCGCCGAGGATCGCGAGCGTTTCCAGCAACTTGTCGAAAAACTCAAGCTCAAGCAACCACCGAACAGGACCGCAAGAGATCCCGAGGGTGCGGTGCTCCTTGCCGAGGAGATCGGATATCCCCTGGTCGTGCGTCCCTCTTACGTTTTGGGTGGTCGTGCCATGGAGATTGTCTATCATGAGAGCGAACTGCGCCGTTACATGCGTGAAGCGGTCAGTGTCTCCAACGACTCACCGGTATTGATCGATCGCTTCCTGGATGATGCCATCGAGGTTGATGTAGATGCCATCTGTGATGGTAAGGATGTGCTCATCGGCGGTATTATGGAGCATATCGAACAAGCGGGTGTCCATTCAGGCGATTCTGCCTGTTCGCTCCCGCCTTATACCCTCTCGGCTGCGGTTCAGGATCGGATGCGTGAACAGATGCGGAAATTGGCCCTGGAGCTGAAAGTGGTTGGGCTGATGAATGCCCAGTTCGCTATCAAGGACAACCAGATCTACCTGTTGGAGGTCAATCCCCGCGCCTCACGAACCGTACCCTTTGTCTCCAAAGCGACTGGGGTACAGCTGGCCAAAGTGGCTGCACGCTGTATGGCGGGCATCAGTCTGCAGCAGCAGGGTGTTACCAAAGAGGTGATCCCGGAGAACTATTTCGTCAAGGAAGCTGTCTTCCCATTTGTGAAATTTCCTGGTGTGGATACCGTGCTGGGACCAGAGATGAAATCCACAGGTGAGGTGATGGGCGTCGGCAGGACCTTTGGCGAGGCCTACAACAAGTCGATATTGGGAGCGGGCTACGAATTGCCACAGGGTGGACGAGCCTTGCTGAGCGTGCGTAATGAGGACAAGGTAAGAGCGGTTCTAGTGGCTCAGGATCTGTTGGAGCTTGGTTTTACAATCAGCGCCACGGGAGGTACCTGCAAAGCGATACAGGATGCGGGTCTCGAGTGCACCCGGGTCAACAAGGTTATGGAAGGACGGCCACATATCGTCGACTCAATCAAGAACAATGAAGTCAATTTCATCATCAACACCACGGAGGGGGCGCAAGCAATTGCAGATTCCGCAGAGATCCGTCGCGCTACACTGCAACACAAGGTCAACTACACCACCACAATATCCGGTGCTGAAGCGACCTGTCTGGCACTGAAACAACTGGATGACCTCAGCGTAAACCGACTACAGGATCTACATCAATAATGACAGGATTTAGAGGAATCACGAGATGAGTAAGGTACCACTGACAGCGAGAGGTGCTGCCAAGCTGCAAGAGGAACTCAAGCAGTTGAAAAGTACCGAACGCCCGAAAGTCATCAAGGCCATCGCAGAAGCCAGGGAGCATGGGGATCTGAAGGAGAATGCGGAATACCATGCGGCGCGAGAGCAGCAGAGCTTTATCGAAGGTCGTATCAAGGATATCGAAGGCAAACTTTCACATGCTCAGATTATCGATGTCACCACGCTGAATGCGGGAGGGAGGGTCGTCTTCGGTGCAACAGCGGTGGTGTTGGAATTGGATAATCACGAGGAGTTCACATACCAGATCGTTGGCGAAGACGAGGCGGACATCAAGAGTGGACTGATTTCAGTCAGCTCGCCGATTGCTCGTGCCTTGATTGGTAAACAGGAAGGGGATGATGTCTTCCTTAATACGCCAGGTGGTGCGAGAGAGTTTGAGATCCTGGAAGTAAGGTACGAATAACGGTTAATTTTGAATTTCGGTGTTCGCTTTGCTCACAATTTTTTTAAAAAAACTACCATGCGCATAGCGCACTCTTCAATTCAAAGTTCAAAATTAAACAACGATTCGGTTTTTCTTTTTCTTCGGATTGGCTCGATAGAAGATTGCCACCCGCCCTATGATCTGTACCAACTCAGCGGATAAATGCTCTACAATTTTATTACTGAGCTGTTCACGGTCGCTTTTATCTGCTCCAGCAAGTTTTATCTTAATCAGCTCATGGGTATTGAGGGTGATATCTATTTCATTGATAACACTGTCACTCAGACCATGCTGACCGATGATGACAACAGGTTTGAGGTAATGGGCAAGCTTTTTCAGCGCCCGGTTTTGTGTGGTAGTGAGCGGCATGTCAGTCGCCTTGTTTGAATGAGGGAGGCGGATTCTATCCCGTTTCCTTGCTGGGCGAAACATCCGGGATAGACGATTGACTTATAAAGGCTCTGCAGTGTCATGAAACGAAGTAAAAGTAGTCGACAATGGTTGGATCGCCATTTTAATGACGAATATGTCAAGAAGGCCCAAAAAGCAGGCTATCGTTCACGCGCAGCCTTCAAGTTATTGGAAATCCAGGAAAAGGATAGAATTATCAAGCCTGGTATGAGGGTAGTGGACCTCGGTGCCGCACCCGGAGGATGGAGTCAGATTGCCAGGGGTTTAGTGGGGGATAGGGGGCAGGTGTTGGCGCTTGATATTCTGCCAATGGACCCTATTGCCGGTGTGGATTTCATTCAGGGGGATTTTCGAGAGCCTCAGCCCTTGGAGGAGATGAGAAAATGGCTGGTTGGAGAGCCTGTTGACCTTGTAATTTCCGATATGGCGCCCAATGTTACGGGTATGGCTAGCGTTGATCAGCCTCGCGCCATCTATCTTTGCGAACTGGCACTCGAATTTGCACGAGAAGTACTCAAGCCAGGAGGTCATTTTGTCGCTAAGGTGTTCCAGGGCGAGGGGTTTGATGCCTATTTAAAGGAAATTCGTGGTGATTTTCAGCGTGTAGTGAGCCGGAAACCCAGCTCCTCCAGGGCAAAAAGCCGCGAGGTCTATCTGGTAGCGGGGAACTTTAAGATAGTGTACCGTACCAACCAGTAAATCCTATAAATCAGTTATTTGCACTATATTGTAAGGTTTTTTCGGGGTATGAGTGAATTCCATGGTCTGGTGTACCAGGTCTTGGATTGAGCAGCCCCACACGCAGATGCCAAAGCGGAAAGTAGATTCCGGTAACTACCGGGACTCATATTAAGAGGTTTTTACGTTTTGAACGACATGGCAAAAAATTTGATTCTCTGGGTGGTGATCGCCATCGTATTGATGACGGTCTTTAACAATTTTTCCACTACCCAGCCAAAGGCTCAACCGATGAGCTATTCCGAGTTCATCATCAATGTTAAGTCAGGGCAGGTTAAGGATGTTGAGTTCAGCGGTAATGGCCGCGACATCAATGGTACCTTGGCCTCGGGTCAGCATTTTTCCACCTATAGCCCGGGTGACGATATGCTGGTGAGTGACCTGCTTAATAGCAATGTAGAGATTAAGGCAACCCCACCTGAAAAACCATCCCTGTTGATGAATATTCTGATCAACTGGTTTCCTTTGTTTGTATTGATCGGTTTGTGGATATTCTTCATGCGCCAGATGCAGGGTGGTGGAGCAGGCCGGGGCGCCATGTCATTCGGCAAAAGCAAAGCCAGGATGCTCAGTGAAGATCAGGTCAAGGTAACATTCAATGATGTTGCCGGTGTGGAAGAGGCCAAGGAGGAAGTCTCCGAAATGGTTGACTTTCTACGTGATCCATCCAAGTTCCAGAAACTGGGTGGCAAGATACCCAGGGGTGTATTGATGGTCGGGTCACCAGGCACCGGTAAAACCCTGCTCGCCAAGGCTATCGCCGGTGAGGCCAAAGTGCCTTTCTTTACGATCTCAGGATCTGATTTTGTTGAAATGTTCGTGGGTGTCGGCGCTTCCCGTGTGCGCGATATGTTCGAGCAGGCGAAGAAGCATGCTCCCTGTATCATCTTCATTGATGAGATCGATGCGGTAGGTCGTCATCGTGGCGCAGGGCTTGGCGGTGGTCATGATGAGCGTGAGCAAACCCTTAACCAACTGCTGGTAGAGATGGATGGTTTCGAGGGTAATGAGGGCGTTATCGTTATCGCTGCCACGAACCGTCCGGATGTATTGGATCCAGCGTTATTGCGCCCGGGCCGGTTTGACCGTCAGGTGGTCGTGCCGTTACCCGATGTACGTGGCCGCGAGCAGATTCTCAAGGTCCATCTACGCAAAGTGGCAGCATCTGAAGATGTTAAGCCCGGTATCATTGCCCGTGGTACACCCGGTTTCTCTGGTGCTGATCTGGCCAATTTGGTGAATGAAGCGGCCCTGTTTGCCGCACGCGCCAACAAGACACTGGTCAGTATGGAGGAGATGGAGAAGGCCAAGGACAAGATCCTGATGGGTACTGAACGTCGTACCATGGTGATGAGCGAGGATGAGAAAAAACTGACTGCCTATCACGAGTCCGGACATGCAATTGTAGGGCGACTGGTGCCTTCTCATGATCCGGTTTACAAGGTCAGTATCATACCCAGTGGCCGAGCCCTGGGTGTCACGATGTTTCTGCCTGAAGCCGATCGTTACAGTTACAGCAAAGAGCATCTGGAAAGCCAGATATCAAGCCTGTTTGGCGGACGCATCGCCGAGGAACTGGTTTTCGGCAACGATAAGGTGACAACAGGCGCCTCCAACGATATCAAGCGTGCGACGGAACTCGCCCGCAATATGGTTACCAAATGGGGGCTTTCAGAGCGTCTGGGACCTCTCATGTACAGCGAGGAGGAAGAGGAGGTCTTTCTCGGTCGTTCAGTGACTCAGCACAAGAATGTCTCTGATGACACAGCGCATACCATTGATGAGGAGATCAGAAACTTTATCGATCGAAATTATGAGCGTGCAGAGAAGCTACTTAACGACAATCTCGAGAAACTCCACATCATGGCCGATGCATTGATGAAGTACGAGACCATTGATACTCAACAGATCAACGACATCATGAATGACAAGCCGCCTCGCCCACCTAAGGATTGGGTGGATAGTGATATCGATTCTGACGATGACACCCGACCTTCCGGTGAGTCTCCCTCATCAGATGATGTTTCCGGCACTATCGGTGGACCTGCCGGTCAGCACTGACAAGTTAGGGCCTAGAAACTCATTGATTTTCGACTGTGCTGGAAAATCCCATGACCTGGGTTCGCCCCAGGTCATGGGTATTCTCAACCTGACACCCGACTCCTTTTCAGACGGTGGGCGTTATTATCGCCCAGAAACCGCCTTGAGACATGCCATAAAGATGGTGGATGAGGGGGCGGCAATCATCGATATTGGTGGCGAGTCCACTCGTCCCGGCGCTCAACCGGTTACAGCTGAAGAGGAACTGGAGCGTGTCATACCGGTGATTGAAACGCTAGCAGAGAACATCCCCATACCCATCTCAATCGATACCAGCAAACCATTGGTCATGCGTGAAGCGGTTTCTGCCGGTGCTGGAATGATCAATGATGTTTTGGCATTGCGTGAACAAGGAGCGTTACAGGCCGCTGCCGAAACAGCTGTTCCTGTTTGTCTTATGCACATGCAGGGCAAGCCGCGAACCATGCAAAATGCGCCACACTATGACAATGTTGTGGAAGAGGTCAAAACATTTCTACAGCAGCGCATGGATGCTTGCGAATCGGCAGGTATTGCTCGCCACAAGATAGTTATAGATCCAGGATTTGGATTTGGTAAAAGTCTGCAGCACAACCTGAAACTGCTTAAAGAGCTGCACACGCTGAGTTCACTCAATACACCTTTGCTGGTTGGTATTTCAAGAAAATCGATGATCGGGTCGCTACTTGGGGATGTATCTGTTGACCAACGCATTTTTGGCAGTGTTGCTGCTGCAGTAGTTGCCGTTATTGAAGGCGCTACTATTATCAGGGTGCACGATGTGCGTGAAACAGTTGAAGCCCTTAAGGTGGCATCGGCAGTCAGAGCCATCTCATAAACAACGAGGACAGTTTAGTGAGTCGTAAATATTTCGGAACAGATGGGGTACGTGGCCGCTTTGGTGAAGGGCCAATTACACCGGAATTTGTCCTAAAGTTGGGCTGGGCAATCGGCCGGGTGCTAGGCACTGAAGCAAAAAGCCGCATCCTGATCGGTAAGGATACGCGCATATCCGGCTATCTTCTGGAGTCAGCGCTAGAGGCTGGGCTGACAGCGGCCGGCGTCAATATCACCCTGTTGGGTCCCATGCCAACCCCGAGTGTCGCCTATTTAACACGTACCCTGCATGCCCAGGCAGGGATAGTGATCAGTGCCTCTCATAACCCCTATCAGGACAATGGTATCAAGTTCTTTTCAGCTGAGGGTCTTAAGCTTCCGGATGGGGTGGAGATCGCCATCGAGGCTGAGATGGAGAAGCCGTTGATTACGGTTGATTCATCCAACCTTGGCAGAGCGGAGAAAATGGAGGCGGAAGGCAGATATATCGAGTTCTGTAAAAGTACTATTCCACTCAAAACACGCTTTAAGGGCATGAAGATAGTGGTCGATTGCGCAAACGGGGCAACTTATAACATTGCGCCCTATGTATTTGATGAGATGGGCGCAGATGTGATCGCGATTGGTAACCAACCGAATGGGTTTAACATCAATGATGGTGTCGGTTCAACCTATCCAGAACATTTAAAGGCGGCCGTGCTGGAGCATGATGCAGACCTGGGTATAGCCCTGGATGGTGATGGCGATCGCCTCATCATGGCCGACGATCAAGGTAATGAGGTGGATGGCGATGAAATCCTCTATATCATTGCCTGTTCCAGGATGAGACTGGGTGAACTCAAGGGGGCCGTTGTCGGGACCCTGATGAGCAATCTAGGGCTTGAACATGCGATGCGGGAACATGGCGTGGTGTTTGAACGGACCCAGGTGGGCGATCGTTATATTATGGAACGTCTGTCGAAAAAAGGCTGGGTACTCGGCGGCGAACAGTCTGGACATATTATCTGCCTGGATCGAACAACCACAGGTGACGGTATCATAGCTGCCCTTCAGGTTCTTTCTGAGATGCATGCAACAGGCAGAAGTCTACGGGAATTGAGTGCCGGCATGAGCAAATATCCCCAAAAGCTGACCAATATTCACCTCGGCAGCAGGACGCCACAAGAAATCATGAATGCTGACTCGGTAAAAAAATCGGTCAGGGAGGCCGAGGTTGAGATGGGGAGTTCAGGACGTGTTTTATTAAGGCCATCAGGAACCGAACCCTTGATAAGAGTCATGGTGGAAGGGGTTGATGGTGCCCAGGTTGAGGATTTGTCTGGCCATATTGCAGCGAAGGTTCAAGAGCTGATATCAAGTGAGTGAGATAACCTGAGTTCAATGATCCTGGGTGGGATTGCCGACACAGGATTTTCAATGAAGATTGATTTCAAACCCATTGGCCGTTAAGCTAGCGCGCTTTCTTTTAAATCGCAGGAGTGAAGGCATGCGTAGACCACTGGTAGCCGGAAACTGGAAGATGAACGGTTCGCTTGAGAGCGTCCGCAGCTTACTGGATGGTATTAAACGTGGTATCGGAGATGTTAAAAGCGCAGAATTAGCGGTTTGTCCTCCTTGTGTCTTCATTCCAGAGGTCCAGAGACAGCTTTCGGGCAGTGACATCGCCTGGGGTGGCCAAGATCTGTCGACGGAGTCGTCGGGGGCCTTTACCGGTGAGATTTCGGCCTCGATGCTCAATGATTTTGCATGCAAGTATGTCATTGTCGGGCACTCGGAGCGCCGTAGTTACCATGCAGAGAGTGATCAGCAGGTTGCCTCTAAATATGCGGTAGCACGCGCTGCTGGACTGATACCTATCCTCTGTATTGGTGAGACCCTAGAAGAGCGTGAAGCAGGGACTACCAATGAGATCGTAGCCCGACAGTTGGATGCAGTGATTGACCTGGAAGGGGTTGATGCACTGGCCGATGGCGTTATTGCTTACGAGCCGGTCTGGGCGATAGGAACCGGAATGACGGCCACACCCGAGCAAGCACAAGAGGTGCATGCCTTCATACGTGGCCGGGTAGCGGCAAAGAGCGGTTCTGTTGCGGAAGGTCTGCGTATACTCTACGGTGGTTCCATGAAGCCTGACAATGCCAGGGAGTTGATTGGGAAACCGGATATTGATGGCGGTCTGATCGGGGGTGCATCCCTCAAAGCCGAGGATTTCCTGGGTATCTGTACCGCTGCCGACTGAATTAACAGGTAACTGAGCAAATGCAAACAATATTGACCGTGTTTCATCTCTTTCTGGCCATTGGTCTGGTCGGGTTGATCCTGATACAACACGGAAAAGGCGCTGATATGGGGGCAGCCTTTGGCAGTGGTGCATCGGGCACGGTGTTCGGCGCAAAAGGCTCCGGCTCTTTTCTGACTAGAGCAACAGCCGCGTTGGCTACTCTGTTTTTTGTCACCAGCATGGTCATGGCCTATTTCGCAACCCAGGGTACTGAGCCGGCGGGTGTGATGGAGGCTTTCGAACAATCCCCTGCTGTTCAGGTTGAAGAGACTCCACAGAGCGATATACCGCCTATACCCATGAACAGTGATATGCCTGATGTTGTACCCGCTGCTGAATCCACAGAGGCGATTCCAGAGGCAGAGCCAGAGCAGCCTGTACCACCTGCCGATAGTTATTCGGAGACAGAGGGTGCTACCTCTGCTGAGCAGG
>JAHXHU010000418.1 GCA_025656375.1 Candidatus Thiodiazotropha sp. (ex Ustalcina ferruginea)
TGTTCTTGTGGAGTGAGATGAATAGCAACTGCTGAATTCATTTTTTCCTTCCTTTGCCATAAACCGGAACACTGGGAATTATAAATGAATGTTTTATTCAGGACACTACCCTAGGAGGGTCTTAAACATTGAGATCTGCAGGTTTGTTTACCAGTTCGTGAGCATTAAAGTCTAAAAATAATTACTGCGGCACTGAATGACAATGATTATATTTGTGTATTCAGAATTTGAATCTTATTGAGGTATAGACGGCATACTGCTCGATGGTCGACAACTCGTGGGGAGAATGCCGATGCCTTTCGAGAGTATAAGCCAAGGTATACAAACTGAGCAGCATAGTGAGGTAGGCCAACCACAGGTGCTTGTCGATCTGCTTGGAAAGGCAGACATTCATTTTAATGGTGATCGTCCTTGGGATATTCAAGTTCATGATGAAATGCTGTTTAATCGCGTCCTCACGCAGGGCTCGCTAGGTTTTGGTGAAGCCTATATGGATGGATTCTGGGACTGTTCAGCCCTGGATGAATTATTCTCTCGACTGATGGCAGTTGATATCGATGAACAACTGGCTGGCTGGTTCAAGTTTCGCCTGATAGGTGAGCTGTTACGTCAAAATCTGTTTAATCTGCAATCGACCCGACGGGCCTTTCAAGTGGGCGAGAAACACTACGATATCGGCAACGATGTTTTTGAGGCCATGCTCGATAGTGGCATGAGTTACTCCTGCGGATATTGGGAATATGCTGATGATCTGGAGCGAGCGCAACGACAAAAGCTTGAGATGATTTGTCGCAAACTACAATTAAAACCGGGTGAGCGTTTGTTGGAGATAGGATGTGGCTGGGGTTCTTTGATGCACTATGCAGCCAAACACCATGGGGTCAAGGTGGTGGGCGTAACGATTTCAAAAGCGCAGCAGAAGTTGGCTCAGAAACGTTGTAAAGATCTCCCTATAGTAATCGAACTAATGGACTATCGAGAGATTACAGGTAGTTTCGACAAGGTTGTTTCAGTAGGGATGTTTGAACATGTGGGACAGAAAAACTACCGGACATTTTTTCGGACTGTGAATCGCCTGCTATCTGACGACGGGCTGTTTCTGTTACATACAATCGGTAGCCATAAGCGTGTAAAAACTCTCGACCCCTGGACTGAAAAATATATATTTCCAAACGGGAAAATACCCTCTGCCAGTGAAATCACTGTCTCGTTGGAGGGTCTTTTCCTGATAGAAGATTGGCATAATTTTGGTCGTGATTATGATCGCACACTGATGAACTGGTGGCTGAATTTCAATCAAGCATGGCCTGATTTGAAGCGGCGCTATGATGATCGCTTCTACAGGATGTGGAAATATTACTTACACTCCTGTGCAGGCTTCTTTCGCTGTCGCAAGGGACAATTGTGGCAACTTGTTTTGAATAAGCAGCACTATTCCGGGCTCTACCGTTCAGTACGCTGAGAAAAAAATAAGCGCCGCATATAGCGGCGTTCAATATTGCCTGTCATATATGTCCCGTTAACTTTCATAACAGGGCCAGCTGATTAATATTGATCTGTTTGTCTCGCGGTGGGTCACCCCGTAGCAATGCCATCAGATCACGTTTTTCAAAGAGATTAAGCTGCAACAGTCGCAGCATCTGCTGCATGCTTTTCTTCAGCTTCGATTGGAATTTCAGAAAAGCCAGAAGCAGATAAAGACACAGCGCTATCCAGATTTGTGTCATCACAGCATTCTTGCTGGTACCGATGAACGATTTAATTTTCAGGTTCTGTTTGATCCATTTGAAGAATAATTCAACCTGCCACAGGGACTTGTAAATATCGGTAATCGTTTTAGCCACAAGCTTGAAGTTATTGGTCAGGAAAAAATAGTGTTTGCCTGTTACTGGGTCACGATAGCCAATACGGCGCAGCTGTACCGGACACATCTTTCCAGTGATTGCACCCGTGAATTCAATCGTCTGATCACTGGTCAATCCTTTGCTTGATAAAATAGTACGGCGGTTCACAATGCGATATTTAGCATTCCTCTTGATACGAGTAACAAAAAATATCCCCTTTGTTGTCAGTTGGTTATACCACGCATAATCGTTATAGCCTTTATCAACAGCAACAATGCTGCCCTTGGGGAACTCCAGTGTACGTCCCACGGTAATATCGTGATCTTTACCTTCTGTAATGGTGACAAACTCAGGCAGGTAACCCTTATGGTTCAAGCCAACATGGAGTTTGACAGCGCCCTTGGTGGTTAGGGAATCTGCCCATGGAAAGACCGACAAGCAAAGATCAATAGTCGAGGCATCGAGTGAATAAAGCGTGTTATCAAACCGAAAATCATGGCTTGGTGCGATCGCCTGACAACGGCTCAGCAATTTTCCAAATAGCGCTTCGTATAGAGCATATGGCTTATCTTCATTAATTCGGGACAGATTGGAACGTGAAATTTTCAAACAGCCCAGATGATAAAGGCGATGGGATTGAGCTGAGATATTTTCAACCAGATCACGCAAGCTATTTTGACCCGATAGATGCCCCATCATGAGCGTTACAAACTGCGCCCAGCGAGAGGCCGTTCGGAAAGAACGACCGGAATGATGCAGTTTCGCCAAGCTCTCGAATTCATGTCTCGGAACAAGTTTTAGCAATTGTGAGAAGATCGTATTACAATGTGCCATGGTCTGATTATTCCTTTTTGTACAATGGGTTATAAGCAAACTAATTGTATCAAATCAGGGGTATATCAGGCCTCTTTATTTGCCCGTTAGCGGGACAGCAGTGATATGGGGACTACATGGTTTCACTTGTGAGTCAGTAAAACCCTGTTCTTATTATGCTTACACACGCCTATTCAAAACGATTAGGTGAGCGAACGGTCTTGATCTAAGTCAAGGCTGCCTGTGATGATGCATATTTGAGGTTTTAATAAGGGATGAGGTGTGGCAATAACATAAGTTGACTGATTGTCAGCATGGAGCAGTAGCTATTTTAAGTTGATTTTCTAGTTTGTGATTGCCCGCTCTATTTTATTAACAGAGCGGGCATGCGCTACTGATATGAAAATATGAATATACCTATATTATTAGGGTATAAGGGTTAATGTATTCCGGTAAAAATGGTCAGGCATGTTGATTAGCTGTCAGTTGTCTTTGAACGTTGGCTGGGACTGCTTCATAGTGGCTGAACTCGATAGAGTAGTTACCTTCACCCCCCGTGATCGCTTTGAGGTGAGTTGCATAGCCCTCCAATTCAGCTAAAGGTGCATGGCCTTTGATAATCAACATATTGTTATGTCCCGACTCGGTACCACTGATCTGACCACGTCGTCCGGCCAGGTCACCCGTCAAGTCTCCCATAAAGTTGTCCGGGGTTGTGATCGATATTTCCACGATAGGCTCCAGAATCACCGGACCGGCATTATCAACTGCTTCCAGAAAGGCCTTTTTACCCGCAGTGACAAAGGCGATCTCCTTGGAATCAACTGCATGGTACTTTCCATCATAGATGATGACCCGGATATCCTGCATGGCAAAGCCGCCGATCGCTCCTTCCTCCATGGCATGTCGAATACCCTTTTCAATGGCGGGTATGAACTGTCCCGGGATAGCGCCACCGACTACCTGATTGACATACTCAAAACCTTCTCCTCGGCCAAGTGGTTCAATACGTAGATAGACCTCGCCGAATTGGCCGGTGCCACCGGTCTGCTTTTTATGTCGATAATGTGCCTCTGCCTTACGCGTGATGGTCTCGCGGTAGGCGATGCTGGGTGGGTGGGTTTCCACATCCACACTGTATTTATTTTTTATCTGTTGCAGTAACACATCGAGATGCAGCTCGCCAAGACCACGCATCACTGTTTCATTCAGGCTGACATTGTGCTCAACATGGAAACAGGGATCTTCATCTTCCAGCTTATGTAAGGCATCACTCAATTTCTGTTCATCGCCTCGCTTGGCCGTGGTGATAGCAAGCCCAAACAGCGGTAGGGGGCACTCGATAGAGCGCAAGTGGTGGTGATCCTCATCATGGGAGTCGTGTAGGACTGCATCAAAATGGATATCTTCAACCCTTGCAACAGCACAAATATCACCGGGAACAGCCTGCCTCATCTCATCCTGCTCTTTTCCCTGCAGTCTGAACAGGTGGTTTACCTTGAAGGGTTTGCGCGCATCACCGATGAAGAGTTGAGCATTGGTTTCCAACGTCCCCTGGTGAACCCGGAAGATACCCAGCTTGCCACGGTAGGGGTCGTTAATCACCTTAAAGACATGACCAATGACATGCTTTTGGGCGTCAGGCGATACCTCGACCGGTTTCATGTTGGCACCTTCTCCCTTCATGAAGGGGGGAGGATTGCCTTCCGTAGGATCCGGCATCAGCCGTGCACAAAGTGTCAACAATTCATCGATTCCAGCACCATTTTCCACGGATGTAAAACAGACAGGTATCAAGTGTCCTTCACGTAATGCCTTTTCAAAGGGGTCGTGGAGTTGTTCAGGTTGTAGAGCTTCCCCTTGTTCCAGATAGAGTTCCATAAGCGCTTCATCAACCTCAACTACCTGATCGATCATATTGTCGTGCGCTTGTGTGACCGAGGAGAAATCTGTCGGATCCCCACCTGGCTGAAAAAAACAGTCGATGACTTTTTTTCCATTCTCAGCAGGCAGATTGATGGGTAAACATTCCTTGCCAAAGGTCTCCTGCAGGTTTTTGAGCAATTTGGCGTAATTGACACCCGGCATATCTATTTTATTGATGATGATGAGACGGCAGAGATTTCTTCGCTTAGCCGCATCCATCATATTATGGGTAACCGGCTCGATTCCCGTGTAGGCATTGACGATGACTGCAGCTGTTTCCACTGCAGGGAGGATACTGATGCCACGTCCCAGAAAATCAGCGTACCCGGGGGTATCGATCAGATTCACCTGCTTACCTTCACGGCTGAGGTGGGTAATGGCAATATCCAAAGAGTGCTGAAGCTCTTTCTCCAGATCATCATAATCACAGATAGTATCGCCTCGATCGATACGTCCAGTGCTACCGATCATGCCACTGTGATGTAGTAGCGATTCGATCAGGCTGGTCTTACCAGCGCCGGCATGCCCTACTAGGGCGATATTTCGAATGTCGTGGGTTGAATAACTGGCCATTTTGACTCCTATCAGCAGAAAACGCAGGCAAGCTACGCGTATTGATGGAAGGTATCGGCAAAAGGATATTAATTTTCTTTTGATTAAGCCAGTATATCAATCAGAGCAGGGTAGTTGTTGAGTTTAAGCAGGAAAATGGCATAAAAGTGGTTTTTGTAAGCTGCAGGCAGATTAAATGGAGGTTGGTATTCTCAAATTATGAACTGAGATTCATCTACCCGTTTCAACTTCCTGGTAATCCGGCTTGAGCCTGAATATCAGGATTGCAGGCATGTTGTGAAATTCTATATGCTGTTATGGATGGACCGAGTTAATGACAACACGAACGGTCTCTGATTGGCCTGGACTGACAGGTTTGATCTCACCTTCAAGATCGCCGCTCTGAGCAGTGGGATTGCCCGATAGGGATATACGCGCTCCCACGACCACTTCGGGAAAGCCGGAGAGTTTCATCTGTGGCATCATCGCCATACTGTCATCCAACTTAATGGAGAGTGGTAGATCACTCACTTTTTTTCTTACTGCGGCAAGGGGCATGGGGGGACCGCTAAGGGCTTTGGCATAGACAAATACCAGGTCACCAGGTTTTGCCTTCGCCTGTAATTCGGGGGAGAGAGAGATCTCTACCTGTAGGGATTTTGAGCTGCTCGCAACAGGTTTGCTGGAAGCGGGTTTTTTTGCTTGAACAATATTAGGCAGTGGGGTTTCATCCGGGGCTAGACCCAGTTTCGAACGGACATCGTCAAGTGCGTCGTTGACCGACTCAAGCTCAGCACTCTGGGGTTGGAGCATGACTTTTAAAGCCTCCCAGCGTTCAATGGCAGACTTGAATTCCGAGCGTTGGTAGGCAAGGATGCCTGATATCCACAGGACATTAGGGTTGTTTGGCTCAAGTTGGTAGGCCTTATCGATCATGGGTGCTGCGCGACCGCTGAAATCATTGCCGTTTGTCGAAGCAATTGCTTCAGAATAAGCAAGCAGCAGGGCAACATTTTGATCATTCAACTGTATGGCACGCTCATAGGCATTGATTGCAGCAGATGAATTATTCATCGCCATGTAGCTACGACCCAGCATCACCCAACCCTCCTGATTGTCAGGCTGTTCCTGCAGTTTTGCGGCGAGGTGTTTTACCAGTTCCTCCATCGGAGGTAAATTTTGGGTATTTCCAGGCTGCGATTGTTGCGGGGAAGCTTTGGTGGGCATACCATTTGGTTGTTCGGCCAGACGCTGGATGATTTCCGGGGAACCAATAGTCTGGTAGAGAAAAATAGCGACTAATGGAATCAGCAAAGCGGAAAGTGCCATGATGCGGCCCGATACGGCTGTCTCCGTTGTCTTTTGTTCACTGGCTATATCAGTGAGCAACTCTTTTTCCAGGTCTTTACGCGCTGCGTCATAGCGGTTCTGTTCCAGGATGCCGGTTTCCAGGTCACTATCCAGTTCTGCGAGTTGTTGCTTGAAAACAGAAAGATTGAGCTCGTCGGTTGTGACACCGCTTTCAATATGCTTTCGCAATAATGGCAACGCAACAAAGGCCATGGCCAGGACAATCAGCCCGGCAGTAATTATCCAAAATAGGGTCATTGATTAACGTCTCTGTTGTCAGTCGACTGCTTCAAAAGGTTGTTGAGTCGTTGTTGTTCTTCTGCCGATAGTTCAGTCTCTTGGGTGCGGCTCTTACGTTTTAGGATACGTATAAGAACTACGCTGCCAATGAGAAAGACGATCAGTGGGCCGAACCAGATGGCATAAGTGGTTGGCTTGAGCGGTGGATTATATAAAACAAAATCACCGTAACGGGCTACCATGAATTCAATAATCTCATCCTTGTTTTGACCCTGTTTCATCATGTCGTAGATTTCGTTTCTCAGATCAACGGCAAGTTCTGCATTTGAGCCAGCCAAGGATTCATTCTGGCATACCAGACAACGCATCTCTTCGATGATGGCACGGAAATCTTCACCCTGGCTGGGGTTTTCAAAGGTGTATTCAGCCAGAGTGGCAGCATTCAGAGATGGCAGGCTGACGAAAAGGAGCAGGGTCAGAAAAAAAACACGCACGAGTCTTATCCTTTACGCTTTAAATCTTCAATCATGGGCAGAAGGGTCTCATTGAACAGCGTCATGGTCATCGGACCTGCATGTTTGTAATGAATGATACCCTTGCTGTCCACAAGAAATGTTTCTGGAGCACCGTAGACGCCAAGGTCAATGGCAGTTCGTCCCTTCTTGTCAAAAATATTGATAGTGTAGGGATCCCCAAGTTGACGCAACCACACCTGTGCCTTGTCCCGTTCATCCTTCCAGTTAAGGCCTACAATATCCACCTTGCCGGTACGCGACAGACGCACCAGCGTCTCATGTTCAGCTCGGCAGGAGACACACCAGGTTGCCCAGACATTCAGTAAATAGACTTTGCCGTTCAGGTCCACTTTATTGACGATGGTCTCTGCATTTTCCACGGTCGGTAGGGAAAACTCAGGAATCGGCTTACCGATAAGTGGGGAGGGTATCTCCCGCGGATTCATACCCAGTCCTTTGAACAGAAAGGCTGCGATAATCGCAAAGATAAACAGGGGTATGGAGTAGCGCAGATATCGGTTCATTACTGGATTATCTCCCGGAAACAGCAGGCGCCACGCCAGCGGTATTGACGGCTTCGGCAGATCGCACACGGGCAGTACGGTATCGTCGATCAGTGATGGCAAGAATACCACCCAGACCCATTAGCACTCCGCCTAGCCATATCCAGCGGACATAAGGTTTGTAGTAGAGCCGCAAGCTCCAATCGCCACCACCCAATGGCTCACCGAGTGAGACATAGAGATCACGGGTGAAACCCCAGTCGATAGCTGCTTCAGTCATCGGTCTGGTCTGGACGAAATAGGTGCGCTTTTCAGGTTCCAGGGTGGTCATGTGTTCACCATCTTTGGTTACCTGGAAGCGGCCTCGATTGGCGTTGTAGTTGGGACCAGGTACCTGGTTGACACCTTCAAACAGAAACTCATAACCGGCGATTTCACTTACATCACCCGGACTCATGCGAACATCATGCTCATAGCCAAAATTGCTGACCATGGTGATGCCAACAATAAACACAGCAACACCCAGATGGGCGAGGAGCATGCCGTAATAGCTGCGTCCGCCTGATTTGAAATCGACCCAGAAACCTGCAAAACCATGCTTGTGCTTTAGGCGATCCCGGAGATTGACCAAATGAGCCGTTGCGACCCACATGGCGAGACCCATGCCCAGTCCAACCAGCCAGTTACCACCCGAAAATACCGGTAGTAAACTCAGCAAGCCAAACAATAAGCTAACGACAAACGCAACACGCAGCTGTTTTACTAACAGAGAGGGCTCTGCATGCTTCCAGCGGGAGAGGGAGCCAATACCCATGAGTAGAGCAAGAAAGGGCGTTGTAAGCAGAAACATCTTATTGAACCAGGGAAATCCTACTGAGATCTTGCCCAGTTCGAGTGCATCGTAGATCAGGGGGGCGAGGGTGCCCAACAGCACCAAAGCGGCAAACACTGACAGCAGCAGATTATTACCCAACAAAAAGGTCTCGCGGGAAATCAGATCAAAACGCCCTCCACCTGAGATATAGGGTGCACGCCAGGTGTATAGCAGCAGTGACCCGCCGATGACCACCAGCAGGAAGATCAGAATGAAGACGCCCCGTGCTGGATCTGAAGCAAATGAGTGTACTGATGTCAGCACACCTGAACGCACCAGGAAGGTCCCAAGCAAGCTCAAAGAAAATGCTGAGATGGCGAGCAGTACGGTCCAGCTCTTGAAGGCACCACGCTTTTCGGTGACCGCCAGGGAATGAATTAAGGCAGTGCCAACCAGCCAGGGCATGAAGGAGGCATTTTCAACCGGGTCCCAGAACCACCAACCGCCCCAGCCCAATTCGTAGTAAGCCCACCAGCTACCGAGGACAATGCCTAAGGTCAGAAAGACCCAAGCTACTGTAGTCCAATGGCGCGACCAACGTGCCCAGGAAGCATCCAATCGTCCACCCAGCAGCGCGGCAATGGCAAAGGCGAAGGCGACAGAGAAACCGACATAACCCATGTAGAGCATAGGGGGATGGATCGCAAGTCCAAGATCCTGGAGCATCGGATTTAGTTCACCACCTTCGAAGGGTACAGGGAATGTCCGATCAAATGGGTTGGAGGTCAGCAGCATGAAGAGCAGAAAACCAATACTGATCATACCCATCACGGAGAGTACCCGAGAAACCATTTCCAGTGGCAGGTTGCGACTGAAACTGGCAATGGTGACACTCCAAGCTGAGAGCATGAAGGCCCACAGCAGCAGAGAGCCTTCATGGGCACCCCATACCGCTGAGATCTTATACATGTCGGGCAGTTTGGTATTGCCGTGCTGAGCGACATAGATAACGGAAAAGTCATTTGCCAGAAAGGCATTGGTCAGAATAATCAGAGAGATTCCGAGAAATACGAACTGACCCCACGCCAGGGTGCGCGATGCAGCCATCCAGGAGGTTGTATGGGTATAGGAGCCAACAAGGGGAACCACTGCCTGAGTCACCGCCAGGCAGAGTGCCAGGATGAGTGCAAAGTGCCCTAATTCAGGAATCATTGAACGCTTACCTGTGATTGCATCTTGTTTACCCCGTCATCATGGGCGGTTTTCAGGGATGCGGCGACTTCCGGTGGCATGTAGTTCTCGTCATGCTTAGCCAGCACTTCGCTGGCAACGAAAATGCCATCCTGATTCAGTTGCCCCATGGCAACAATGCCCTGACCTTCACGGAACAGGTCAGGCAGAATGCCCGTGTATTCCACTGTCACTGCTTCGGCGTTATCCGTAACAGAGAATGCAGTGGTGAGGCCATCGGGTTTACGTTTGACATTATCTGTCTCTACCAGGCCACCGATACGGAAGGGGTGTGCGGTCGGGGCCTTGCCTTCAGCTACTTCAGAAGGTGAGAAGAAGAACATGAGATTTTCATCAAAGGCATTGAGGGCCAGCCAGGTGGCAACGCCAATACCTGCAACCATCAGGCCGATGAGTGTCAGTCGTTTCTTACGGATTGGGTTCATTTTGGCTCTTTCCTGGCCCGGCGTATTTTCCGGGCAATGTCAGTTAAAACGCGTTTACGTTGACGCATAGGCGCTATGATGTTGGCCACTAAGATGATCAATGCCAACAGAAAGGAGGGCCAGACATAGACGGCATAACCGCCCATCGCGAAGAATTCGCTCATTTGACCTCCTGTTCAACCATTTCCTGCACCCAACGGGTATTGCGCTCGCGTTCGACAATTTCCGCCCGCGCGCGCATTAAGACCACGGCACCATAGTAAAGTTTAAAAGAGATGGCCATGATTAACAGTGGCATCAGCATGCTCATATCCATCGAAGGTTTATCGAATTTGGTGATCGAAGCGGGTTGGTGCAAGGTGTTCCACCACTCGACCGAGTAATGAATGATCGGGATGTTGACAACACCTACAAGTGCCAGAATGGAGACCGCGCGTGCTGCGACACGTTTGTCTTCGATCGCGCTATGCAGGGCGATAATCCCCAGATAAAGAAACAGCAGAAGCAGTTCGGCGGTAAGACGCGCATCCCAAACCCACCAGGCCCCCCACATGGGCTTACCCCATAGAGAGCCTGTTGCCAGGGCCAGAAAGGTGAATGAAGCCCCGATAGTGGCACTGCTGATCACCACAACCTCAGTCATCTTGATACGCCAGACCAGGCTGATCAGTCCGGAGACAGCCATCACAACGTAGATAAACATCGACATCCAGGCCGCAGGTACATGGATGTACATAATGCGATAGCTTTCACCCTGCTGATAGTCGGCTGGAGCGACAAACAGGCCGTAGTAGAGGCCTACCAACAGCGTGATCAAGAAGCTGGTCATGAACCAGGGAATCATTTTGCCCGCCACGCCGTAGAAGTAGCGTGGAGAACCCATTTGATGAAAGAAACGTATGATCATATCAACTCAGACTGATTCTCAATGAAGCGGCAGTGGCCATTGGTGCCAATACCAGGGAGCCCACCAGCATGGCGGATAATATAGACAGTTGCGCTGTCGTCGGTATGCCGACAATAGCAGTTTTGACTGCATCGGTGGCAAAGATCAAGACCGGCACGTAGAGGGGTAGGACCAGGATTGAAAGAATCACCCCGCCTCGACGTAGACCAACCGTCAGGGCCACCCCCACAGAGCCTATCAGGCTGAGCACCGGCGTACCCAGTATCAGGGTCAGCATCAGTGTGGGAATGGCGGACGCTGGAATATTCAGCAGCACCGCCAACAAGGGGGCCACAATAAAAAGCGGTAGTCCGGTGACCAGCCAGTGGGCCAATATCTTGGCGAGCACAAGGATAGAGACCGGGTGGGCGCTCAACATAAACTGTTCCAGAGAGCCGTCGTCATAGTCAGAGCGAAACATGCTGTCCAGAGAGAGCAGGGCGGCAAGTAGTGCCGCCACCCAGATTACCCCCGGCCCAACTGCTTCGATCAGTTTTGCATCATTGCCGATGCCTAAAGGAAACATGGCGGTGACCAATACAAAAAAAAGCATCGGATTGACTAATTCCGCACGACGACGGTATGCCAGGACAAGATCCCGTTTCAGGAGCAGGCTAAAGGCGCTGGTGAGGGAGAGGGTGCTCATCGTTCTGATAGATTGATACGTACCAGTTGAACCTCATCCCTGAAGCCAATCCGATGATGGGTCGTCATGGCAGCCATGCCTCCCCGGTTGAGGTGTCCCTCGAACAGGCGTTCCATATGTTCAATACCTTTTCTATCGAGGGAGGTGAACGGTTCGTCCAGAATCCAGAGTTTTGCGTCTGTCACCAGCAGCCTGGCAATCGCCAGTCGGCGTTGCTGGCCGGCTGAAAGGTTACGGGTCGGTACGTCTTCAAAACCATACAGACCCACCTGGTCCAATGCTTCATCCAGGTCTATGCCGTCGCTTGCCTTGCCAAGTCCTTGAGCGATACGAAGATTCTCCAACGGGGTTAAGTCGAGTTTGGAGCCGTCCTTGTGACCCAGATAAGCGATATGCTCGTGAAATTCCGGTCCAAGACGAAAAATATCTTCGCCTTCCCATAGCAACTTTCCCGACTCTGGGAGCCGTATGCCACAGAGTATGCGCAACAGGGAGGTTTTACCGCTGCCATTACGCCCTTCCAGTACCAGTGCCTGCCCCGGATTGATACCGAAGCTCAGATCCTCGAAGAGTACCCGATCATCTCGGATACACTCTAATGAGCGGGCCTCGTAGGTTGCTGCTGTGTTGGGTGCTGCTGCTGTCACAAGTTTTCTGTCGTTTTATCGTTATCTACTGTACTGCGGAGCAGAAACAGCATCTTGGCAAAGTGAACAACCGTACCCGATCTCACTCCGAGGCCTCAACAGAAAATAGAGCGCATAGTGGATATAGTCATCGAATCTGTACGTTATGTCTGGGTTAATATTCCCAAATAGAGACATTCAGCGACAATATTGATTCCAAAGAGGGGGTAATCTCCCCATTAATAATGGGACTCAAAAGTAGTCACTGTTAAGCTGTCTGAGCCAGCTTCTGTATCGGGGTGATTCCACCTAA
>JAHXHU010000394.1 GCA_025656375.1 Candidatus Thiodiazotropha sp. (ex Ustalcina ferruginea)
CTGCTGAATTCATTTTTTCCTTCCTTTGCCATAAACCGGAACACTGGGAATTATAAATGAATATTTTATTCAGGACACTACACTAGTACCCGAGTGAGCTGTCCCATACCACGACCAGCCAGCTGATCGCTATCTCCCACCAAAAGCATGGCGGGACACAGGGACCGCTCTTGTTCATCCAGGTCACACCATGTCAGTGCCTCAAGATCAGACCAGAGACGTGCTGCATCAGAGGATCCTTCAAGCTCTGCCCGCGCCTTGCGCATCATTACAAAACCCTCCGTTGCCTGGCGCAACTGCCCTTCAAGCAGGCCAGCTGCAAGCTGTACGCCATCACCGGTAGGATCGAGGGTAACAGGTGCGGAATAGGGGCTATGAGGAAAACTGCTGGCCCAACCAACGGCCGAGCTGGGAGAGAGCACCAGGCTCACCCGAGCCCGGCCCATCCCCTGACGACCTGAAGAGAGTCGCCAGGCCAGGTCGCTGAGATCACGTGCCAGATCAACCAGACGACGAAGCCGTGCTGCATCGACCTTACTGCCAACAGCCGTTTCGGCTTCACTGAGGAGACTGGTCATGTCGGCCTGCCGGGCATCGACGTTATCCAGACCTCTTGAGAGGGCATCCAGATCGTCAGCAGGCAAGGCATCCGACAGGATGGTACGAATTAAACCGGTTATCGCTTCCCGGGTATCATTGACCTGTTGCAGATATTCAGCAAAGCGAGGGGCCAGTTGCGCCTCCACAACGGCAAGGACCAGACGTATTGCCAACTTGGCACCCGATCCTGGCTCGGCACCATCACCACCGGTCATCGCCAGGCCTGCGCTATGGGCCAGATGAACAGCGGCCATGGCGCCGACTTGCGGATGCTGCTCCAGTCTGCTGAGGGTTGCTGGCTCACTATCGGGCAGACCATACCAGGCCCTCTCTATCTGTCGCGCCTGAGACAGGGATTGTGAGCTTTGTCGGACATTTTGCAGCGCCGTCGACTGACAGGCCTGGATACAGATCCCGCACCCCTTGCAACCCTCCGGGTCGACTGCCAGCACCAATAACTCACCACTACCCTTGTTCAGCTTTTCCGCATCATGATAGAGGGGATCGGTTATCGCGACAGGCAGACAACCAATCTCCTCAACCATCTGCTCGATGCCATGCTGGATCGCCTGTTTGCGTGCTGCAGGAAACGGCAGCCTATCCTTGATCCTGCCATAGGCATGCTCAAGCAAAGGCTCCACTGCAGTAGGTGGAGGAGGATCCTGTTGCAAACACTGTTTGGCAATGCCAGCAGCCAGCTTGGATGCAACAGGTCTGAGCACCTCTGCTGAGCTCAATCGAATACCGGCATCGATCAGACGGGCCGGAGAGATGGCCAGAGCCTGGATGGCCGAATCGGGACAACGACTCCAACAATCACCGCAACCTGTGCACAGGGCTGGATTGAATAGAGGGTGTTGTTTACGAAATCGGCTCAAGTCACGAAAACTTGCCGATAAGGGGGGTACCGCACCCATTGCCAGGTAGGGGTCAGGTGCCAGTTGTTCGCTCTTGCCCTGTTTATAGAGTACCCCGACCTGATCCCAGAAACGAGGCAGGCTGTCATAAGCATCATCGATATTACCCAGTCGTCGAACCATGGCCGGAACCTGTTCAACAGACTTCGTGGGCGACCTTATCGGGTTGAGTGGAAAGCGAGCACAGTCGACCTCCTTTACCTGTTTAATACCTGCTTCAAATCTTGTCAGGGCGACATCAACATTCATCACCGACTGACGCAGTTGCTCTTCCCGGATCGTTAGTAGACGACGTTGTGTTACGGCCATTTGGTCGGTTTTCAAAAGTACCCCAGAGATGGCGCCCAGCAGGTATTCATTGGATGTTGAGATGGAACCTCTAGGTGGTGCTATTTTATACAATCGCCCACCTGACTCCTTCAGGTGCGCTCTCGTAGCAGCCGGTAGTTGCGCCCAAACTGACTCATCAGGCAGCATGCTCTGCACAAGCAACACCCCCTCTTTAACCAGCCCCTGATGAGGGGAGAGCCGTTCCTTTCCGGCATCCGTGACCAGCACGGCCAGATTGACGGGGGTTTCGTCTCCCGGATCCCGTAGACCATCACTATTGAAACTCAACCGATCCGTACAGATGCCTGCCCAGGGTTTGGTGAACAGGGCTGGACGACTGCGTAACCCACCCCCCAGCAATTGATAGAGAAAAACCGCAGTTTCAACCATTAACCCTTCACCGGCATCTCCTGACTATCGGTGCAAAACCAGGGTCAAGGCATCTTTCGGCCTTAACTCGGGAGATGCTGCCTCATCGTGAAGTCCCAGATCGGTAATATCCGGATAGCTGCGACGTAAGCGGTCGAGTAAAACCTGTCGCTTGGGGTAGTCACTGGATAATGGGGAGAAGTTGACACCCAGATAGACCTGTGGTCGCTTGATCGCATCCAGATTGAGACATAAGGCGAGCAGATCTGCACCCCGCAACGGGAGACCACCCAGACCATAGATTACCGAAACAATCCGGGGGTGCTGATGTGCCTTTATTGCCGGATAGTCAACGTCTGCATCAGTCCCAAACCCCTCATTTTCATACCCATGATCAAGCGCTGCACGCACCTCCCTCAACAGGGGCGGATCCGACGCCAGAGGCGTGTCCGTACGTTCCAGTACACAGACTCGTGGACAATGGCTGAGATGCCGCACTATCTCCCCTCCGGGAAAGGGACGTAGACAACGGATACCCAACACACCGACTTTCAAACGATGGTTGTCTCGCAGGTAATCTGCCAAAGCCTCGAGGGTCTCAATAACCCCCCCCTGGGCAACCAGGATCAGGGTGGCATCCTCCACCCTGTGAGACGACAACAGCCGGTGATGTCGCCCGGTCTGTTTGGCAAATCGATCGAAGGCATCATCGAGGCATGTCGAGAGGGTGTCATCGAAGAAGACGCGTCCCGCCGCTTTGGCTTGTCCCCACACTTCGGTGGCCTGCAGGCCACCCAACATAACCGGACGGTCGGGGTTGTGCCAGCGCGGCACCCGTCTGCGCTCTTTGCCCAAAAGCAATTGTTGCGCTGGCGTTGTAGATGCGATCACATCATCCGGCTGCCCCAGGTAACGTTTCACCAATCCTGTAGGTGGTAATCTGACCTCCTGTAACGCAAGGGCGGTCTGCTCACTGTCCATACCGACCAAACCTGGCAGCAACGATTGCTCTGCAACTCGACGGGCAATCAGGGAAAAATCCACAGCCTCCTGGACATTAGCGGCCATGAACTGGAAACAGCCTGAATCTGCCGCCAGGTGAAAAGACTCATGACCGCTCCCCAAGGCCGGTGCATGACCCGCCAGGGCACGGGCACTGACATGTATGACCAGGGGCAGGCGGCGACCGGCGGCAACTGTCAGCAAATCACCTGCCTGGACCAGATCAGTCCCAGACAGAAAGCTGGTTGCCCGTAGACCACTCATCGCCATGCCGATACTTGCAGCCAGCGCACCGCGAACCCCTTCCGCTTTTTGCGTACTCAGTGGGGCACCCAACTGATTCACTGGCTGACGCCACTGTTCATTTCGCCAGGCCAGATCAGCGAACTCGGCCGGAAAGGAGGCCCCCAACCCTGCCGCATCACTGAACCCCGCTTCCGTTACAGCCACTGCAGTATGGCCATCCATCACAGTGGCTGTTCCAGCATAGGGGCCCTGGGTACTGGATGGTGACCCAAGCAGCCGTCTCAGTAGACGTAGAGTTGTGTTAGCGAAGCCGGGCATAACGGACCTCACGCTGATTCTGGGATGGTTCATGATCGGTAAACTGGTTGCCCTCCAGCCACTGGATGGCACCAGTTGGGCATCGGCGGATCGCCTCTGAGCGCGCCGGTCCCCCACCTGAATAATCCACTACGGGTAGGTTCTCCTTCATGCGGATCAGGCCCGGTGCCGCATCGGCCACACACCGCTCACAGGCATCGCAGGCTGTAGTACAGAGTGCAACAGCCATCTCACCGGCAAGAGGGGCCTTGCACTGAACGAACAGGTTTTGGCTGATTGGCACCAGTTCCAACAGATCTCTCGGGCAGACCCCGATACAATCACCACAGGCAGTACATTTCGCCACATCGACCACCGGCAGGCCATTTGAATTTGTGGTGATTGCACCGAAGCTGCAGACACCCCGGCAATCACCCAGACCAAAACAACCCCAGGAACACCCCTTGCCGCCACCGGATACCACAGATGCCGCCAAACAGCTCTCAAACCCCTGATACTCTGCGATCTGGTAGGCCTGACCTTTGCCGCCTGCACAATGCAGGCGCGCCACAAGTTTTTCCTGTTGTCCTGGATCCACATCCAATAGCTCCGCCACCGCATCGATCGACTCTTGGCTTGCGACGGTACATTTGCTGGGTTGAACGGCGAGTTGCACCAACTGTTCTGCAAAAGCATGACAGCCCGGTTGTCCACAGGCACCACAATTTGAACCTGGCAGCAGGTCCTCGGTCTCTTCGATGCGGGGATCCTCCTGCACCTTCAGAAAGCGGTAGGCCACCGCCAGGATAATCGCAAACAACAGACCGATGCCGGTCATGATGGCGGGTGCGATAACGAAGCTGCTCATTGGTTGAATGGTGCTGCGCGATCAATCAATAGATCCAGATCTGGCTCATCCGGGTTGGACGGCTTACCCGGATGTATACACTTCGCGGGACAGATTTCGGCCGCCTGAACCAGATGGGCGAATGTTGCACTGCCAAGTTCTCCAAGCATGGCCTGCTTCTCTTCGTTATAGATAAAAAGTTGAGGATTGATCGGCAGGCAATCATTACAGCTGGTGCAGAGGGGAGTGGCTCATCGAAGGAGAGCACCTCATCCTCTTCAGGGGGGGTGTCACTCTCTTCTGTTGCTTCATGCTCCTGCTCGACAGTGGATAGGGTTTCATTCTCCGGGGGAGATGCTGAACGCATCAAGACAGGATGACTGCCCCCATCCGCATCCATACCCAACAAGACATCGGTCAGCCGCTGCATGGCCTCACCGGCAGCTTCGTTTCTGACCCGCTCCACCTCCTCTGCGTGTGCCGCCTGCAGTCGTTGCATGGCCTCATCGGCTAGCTTGCGCTCCTCGGCGCGAGTCTCCTCTACCGCCATATCAACATATCGGTTACGCACCCCAGCCATCTCCTGCAGGGCATGCCAATAGTTAAGACGGTCGCGACAGGCGAGGGCAAGCGCTCTGGAGATCACCAACCGGTGGATAATGGCGTTTCCATCTATCGCCCAAACGAAGGGTACCCGCTTATAAGCCTCCTCCAGGCTCATCGACAGATAGTCCTGGATCGAGACCAGCCCTTCGGAGTCACAACCGGGGGGAATCGCACGAAAATGGTCGCGCAGACGTTCGATCAGCAAGGCATGGTCGGCAAAGGTAAATGCCAATTCTAAGGTGACATTGCTGCCGTTGTCGTCCAGGTATTGAAACGGGTGCAGGGGCCAATCACTGTCTGCTTGTGGGTTACCGCTGAAGTCCATTCTTACTGAAGCGGAATCGCCTGCTTCCGGATTGATGCGAAAAAAGGGGTGAGCACGACTTTCAATAGCAGAACCGGCCACTAACCAGGCATTGAGTGGTAGTAGATTGCCTGCTGGGCGTAAACCGGTATTGATCACATGCAGACTTGTTCGGGTTGCGTCCATGGCCATCAGGTAGCACTTTAAAAGATGCTGATGACGGGCGGCGGAGGATTGATCGACAACTGCTTGACGATGACTGATACCCAGATAGCTCAACTCGGTCCTGAAACTCTGGAAAGGATGACCATCCAGTCCGGCACCCGGATCAGCATGGGCCAGGACTCGGATCAAAATCTGTATCGGCCGTCCTGAGCTGAGTAGACGGGAAAAGGTACGCAGTCCCTCCCCCGCTACCTGGTCCGCCGAACCCAAAGCGATTACCGATGGCACCATCCTTAGCTCATCTTGAGAAAAGGCCTCCCAGCTGAAGTTGGGAAACCAGGGGTTGTGCAGTTCCGGGTTATAGATACCTTCAATATCCAACTCGGCAATGCGTACTGCACTGAAGATCGAGGTGAGCTTCTCTGCCTCTCGATCAAAGATCTCCATCGCCTTGGCACAAGGATCTCGATCGGTTATCTCCTGGCAGAAATCGACCTCCTGAACCCAGGGATCGGTGAGAGTACCGATGTGCAGAAAGCGGACCAGGACCGGATCAGGCTCCCAGTCCTCCATGATCTTTAAGGCATACTCGATACGTTCGCGACGTCTCTCTGAGATTGTCTGGGTACCACGGGAATGGTCCATCACTGCTGAAAGCCGCTCAGGATCAAACAGCTCGCCACCCAGTCCGACGCTGTCGCGGGCCATTTTGGGTTCAATCGACTCATCTGATTTTATCCACTCGACCTCGAGAAGCTTGTTCAGACCACTCACACAACGATTGATTCGCTGTTGAAAGCGACTCTTCAGAATCGCAGCCTGGCTACGCACAGGATGGATAAGCAGATGGAGTGCAGGGTAACGGCCATAACTCAACAACTGGCCTCCTTCCGGTACCACCTGTAACAGTTGATTGATATCACTGCCCAACCGCTGCTGATCCTGTGCGGGTAGATCGAGATGGGCTTGCAGGGCAATGCTGGACTCAGCCAACGTTGCCCCAGCATCAACAGGGCCTTCCCGTTGCTGCAACAGTTTGCGTATATGATGCTCAAGCCAGGGGAGGTGATCTTTCAGTACGCGGGCCTCATTCTCCCCGGGTGCAAACTGCGTCAACGCCTGCTGAAACCATTGTGACAGCGGGCAGGCAAGCTCTTCTGCGGTCTGATATCGCTCTTCGGCATGGGGAGGAAAGAGAAACAGGGGATAGTCATAACGTAATCGGGATACATCGCGATAGGGATCGAGCAATGCAGGCAGGTAATCGTTGCCTATCGATTCCAATTGTTCCCTGGCAGCCGGGTCGCCGAGGTGAAAATGACGCAGGACGAACATCAGCTCCCGGGTCGCCTTGGCATCTTTGACCGCCATCGGCAGGGAAGGCAGCCGTCCCGAATCATTGTCAGGCAATTGGGTTGAGCGATCCTCAGCGGTTGTATGAGTTGTTATTGTCATATCAGAAAAACTCTTATTGGGGAGTCCATCCAGCCTTCCCTGGATGGGTTTTCAGACAGTGATACGGTCCAAAACAGCGTTAAAACCGGCCAGTCTCTGTTCGGGCGTCATCGCAACCCCCTGGCTTGAAAGATCCTCATAGCACTGGGCATCCGGATTGTGGTAGAGCAAACCCAGCGGCATCTTTGAGCTATCCGCTGCGAGTTGAAATGCCCGACCCAGATCTGATGGATCATGCTCCAACCGGTTGGGAAACTGACGGCTGATGCTCTTATCCACCGGTATCCCCTGCTGATGCTCCAGCAGGACAAACCGATCTGGATTCTGCTGCAACTCTTTGGAAAAATTGTCTGAATAAACGGGGCAACGTTGAATGATTCGAATGAAGCCGGTCCCTTTGTGACGATACGCGGCCTTGAGCGTCTCGTAGAGCAGCGGCGGATTCCAATCCGCTACTTGAGCCACGAAAGAGACATTGGTAACACCCAAGGTCACCGTCAATGGATTGTGTGGATCGAGTATGGCGCCGAAGGGGTGGGTATTGGTTTTAAGACCCTGGGGGCTGGTGGGAGAAGTTTGCGCCTTGGTCAATCCATAAATGGCGTTATCGAAGACCATCAGGGTCATATCCATATTTATAACGCAGGGCATGGATCCAGTGCGCGGTGCCTATGGAGAAGCAGTCGCCGTCTCCCGTCGCCACCCACACATCCAGTTCTGGACGTCTGGACTTGATACCGCAGGCAACAGGCAGCGCCCGTCCGTGCAGACCATGAAAGCCATAGGTGCCCAGATAGTGCGGCATGCGACTGGAGCAACCGATGCCTGAGACACAGACAGACATCTCAGGACGTTGCTGTTCGTCGCGCAACACCTTCTGTGCAGCCGTCAATACTGCATGATCACCACAACCAGGACACCATCTTGCCTCGCCCCCGGCATAGTCGCCCATGGTGAAATATCGCTCAAAGACTTCCAGCGACAAGTCAGGTTTCAATCCGAACATGGGGTCTCTCCTTGCAGGTCTTCGAGCCGATTTGTGAGCACATTTTTGATCATGCCAGGTTGTAATGGGTGACCGTATACAACTGACCAGCAATCGATATCGATCAATGTATGAGCCCTCAACAGCATGGCGAGTTGGGCATAGCGTCGGGTCTCTTCCGTGATCAGTGGTGTATCCGGATCATCGCTGTAGTTGATCTCCACAGTCATGACTCTTCGAAAACGGTTGAATATCGCCTTCAATCCGGGTTCCATCGGTAAAATAAAACGCAGATGCAGGGATGAGATCTTATAACCTTCAGCACGGGCGCGATCGACAGCCTCCTCGATGGCGCCCAGTGTTGAACCCCAACCCACCACCAGCAGATCACCCTCTTCATCGCCATGCACGACAGGTGGCTTCAGGGTACTGGCCAGGGCGGCAAATTTACGACTGCGCATGTTGGAACCATCCTGATTTGAATCGGAATCGTAGGCCACCTTACTGTGGTTGGTATGGGCCAGGCCGGTGAGGATATATTGACCACCGGACATACCAGGAATCGGTCGTGGAGAGAGACCGGTCTCGGAGTCCCAATTGTAGGGTGGGATATGCTCATCCCAATCCGACTGGTCTATGGGTGGAGCCAACCAGTCGAGGCTCGGTTCCTGCCTTTGGTAGGGCTGGACACCTGTTGCCAGATTCGCATCGGTGAGCAATATCACCGGGGTACGGAATGTCTCGGCAAGCCGTCACACCATCACCACGAAGTGCAGGCACTCCTCAATCGTAGCGGCGGCAATGACCACTTTCGGTGCATCACCCGGCTCACCGAAGAGTGCCGCCAGCAAGTCACCCTGTTCCACCTTTGTCGGCAAGCCGGTGGAAGGTCCGCCCCGCTGGACTAAACAGACCACCAGAGGAACTTCCGCCATCACTGCCAGACCCAACATCTCACTCTTGAGTGCCAGCCCTGGGCCAGAGGTAATGGTACAGGCGGTCTTACCTGCAAAGGAGGACCCGATTGCAAATCCTGCCGCTGCGATCTCATCCTCAGCCTGATGGATAAAGCCACCGACCTCATGATAGACATCGGCTAGATAGTGGGATGCCGAGGTGGCAGGGGTGATCGGATACATGGAGACCAGCTCCATGCCAGAGGCCATTACCCCCAGGCCCAGTGCCGTATTACCATTGGTGACGATAAATCGTTTGCCCTCCCTCTCCTCCAATGGTTGTGGTGGAACCTGGTAGTCCAACGCCAGCTTCTCTTTAGCAAACTGATAGCCCGCATCGAACAAACGGTGATTGATATCGATCACCTTCTCGCCCTTTCGCTTGAAGGTGGTGGCGATCTCGAGGACCACATCCCGCGAATAGATACGGCACAGCATACCCAGAACGAACATATTTTTGCCGCGACGTGGATTCGGCACGATCTCGAGACAGGCCTTTTCAATCGGCAGTTCATGCACGATCAGGCCGTTTTCACGGAACTCTGCCACTGCGTTTGCGTATTGCTCACGGATCTCAGGCACCTGATCGTCACGCCATTTGTCCTCCAACAGGACCTGGGTGCCCTCTTTGTAAGCGCCGTTGACGATACGTGAGTAGAGAACCTGTTCATTAAAAGCAACGACAATATCGGCCTCATCTCCCATATTGGTAACCGTATGAGAGGCAAGGCGTATTCGGATGCCGCTGGCACCGGCAGGTGAACGGGCGGGGGGTTGGATTTCGGCAGGAATGATCTCTACGGTCCAGACGCCATTACCCATTCTGGCACAGACAGTTCCAAAGGTCTGACCAGCCTTTTGTGCGCCTTCCCCGGAGTCGCTGACGATCTCCACGATGTGCTCACGGGTTAACTTCAACCTCGGAGCTGTCTCCTCGGCAGTTGTTGTATCCACCACATCATTGGCCCTCGTTAAATACCTGAAGCCGGGTATCCATCCGGTCATATAGAGCAAGCTCTACACTCCCTGTAAACCCACGTATTCAGGTAAAAATGAAACGATTTCCTGCGCCCTGTTAATTCTTTTTTTTCAGGGCTTCGTTATGAAGTAAGCCTTATTTCTACCTTGTTGTTTTGTACAACATTAAACGTAGCGGGAATAAGATGTCAATTTGTGTGGTTTTGTCATGTCGCTATTGCGGACACAACCATCGCTGAAATCCGACGAATCCGTAGTTGAACAGGGATTTGTGGGAAATCCCGGCGTGCCCGGCAAGGCGTCGTTCTTGTTAATGGCTCTTCCCCTGATCGAGTAGGTACGAACGGACACACACTACGGTTTTATTCAACAACTCATTTGCGGATAAATCCGGGGTTCGAGAAAGAAACAAGTGTTATACTGCGCGCTTATCTCACCGAAACACAGGATAGGCACATGTACCAAGCTCTCACCCTAACCGGCCTTCTCTTTTGCCTTCTCCTGTCACCCCTGCAGGCAGATGAATCTGTCACTACTTCGGTTGGGAATCTCTACAAAGACGGAACCGCCTTGAATGGCAGGCAGGTCACTTTACAAGGCAAAGTGGTGAAGGTGAACAATCAGATTATGCAGAGAAATTTCATCCATCTGCAGGATGGGTCTGGCAATCCCAAAGATGGCACTCATGACATCACGATCACCAGTCAAAGCACAGCCAATGTGGGTGACCGGATTAAGGTTACGGGTACCCTGGTCCTCGACCATGACTTCGGCGCCGGCTATAAATATCCCATGCTGGTGGAGAAGGCTACCATCACCACATCAGATCGTCAGGCACCTTAAAGTCCGCATAGGGATCGTCACTATCATCTTCTATGTCACGATCATTGTGTACGATAATGCAGGCGGCATCTCTCCAGCTGATCTTCTCTGCAACACCAGCAGGGATGACATCATAGTGCATATCTAATTTGACGATTGCCAATTGTCCGCGGCTGAGTTGTCCATGCAATTTTTCTGTTACATGGATTCGTTGAACCTTCCCATTATCATTGAAATGGTATGCAATCTCTCCATCTTCTAGTGGAACACGATTCATCTCGACCAACTGCCTGATTTGAGCAGCAACCGCTTTTTGCTCCGCCTCCTCGTTCTTTCTCCGATTCAGCTCCCGATCACGCTCCATATCCTTGGCCTTTGCCATTTTAGCCAAGCGCACGGATTCATCATCCACTTTATTTTTTTTGTGGCGCTGCTCCTTCTCCTTACGCTGTTTAGCCTTTTTCGCTTTATTGACCTTGTTTTCATCGGTCAAACCAGCTTTCAAAAGTTGATCTTGTAGTGAGTTAGCCAATTGATCCTCCTACGCTCCAGTCTGATGTAGTGTCCTGCACGCGTATTAACCTATCCAATATAACTAACCCGAACGTAGGTTAGTATCAGGATCATACCGCTCTTTATTTCCATCCTCCATCTTGCCCACCGTCATTTTTTCAAGTTGCAATATTCATAGATGTATAGATCTGCAGTTGGGTCACACTCTCTGTTGGACAAACCACATCATAAAGGCTTGCCGAATCGCTTATTCAATACCAGAATCTCTGGTATGGAGACTCATACATACAGCCGTCGCCTCCTCTCCCCTTTTCATGGGGTACAACAAATCATCACTGTAAAGGGTGGGGTCGCTGAGAGTATGGATGGCTGGGATTGGAAACTGTATGTCGCAGATGAGAGCATTATCAGCCATACGGGACTTTCAGAAATTGTTTATGGAAGCTGGAATTCAACCCGGGGCCTGAGCCGTTCTCGTATTCGTGGAACTACGCCATCCGGACTTATTGAACAGATTGGTGACCGCCTTCTTACAATGGTTGAACGGCATGCTGGCAATATCCCGTTCCCAGCAGCAGATCATATCGAGCACTGGTTACTTGATGAATTGACAGGACACCCTCTAGCATTACTCGAAAGCGCGCTTGACAATGATACCCTCTGTGAGAACGATAGACCTGCCTGGTACCCCGGAGGGCAGGCCGCTAAGCGGTTTTGTTCCAGTTCAGGGGATGAAGAAGATCTGATACTCCTGATCAGAGAAACGGCAGGAAAACAATCCACAGCAACTTGGATCAAGCGAAGTGCCGATGGTACGGGCAGTGGTCAACACGGTGAACACTTTCCTGCGGCGACCTTTCCTCCTTTATTGTTACGCGATCAGTGGATTGATTACGAACAATAAACAACTGGTCACAGATTTCCTTAGCTGGCAAGCGCCCTGGCTACTGCAATTGAGTCTTGAATCTGAAATTCGAAAACAGCTGGAGAGCGCTGCTTGGAAGAGACCTCGGGAGAGCAGCCGTGTGTTCCGTCTGTTCCCCGAGATTTTTGATCAGAAGGGGCTGACAACCACCCGAGTCAAGGCACGTATGTTGCGGGATAAACCTAACCTCCAACAGGTCAATGAACCCTTCTATCCGTTTGTGTACGCCCAGCATGGGTATGAACTAATGAGGTGAAAGTCCTCTGTAGGAAGGTCACCATCCTTAGCGATTTCAAGCTATTAGATG
>JAHXHU010000191.1 GCA_025656375.1 Candidatus Thiodiazotropha sp. (ex Ustalcina ferruginea)
GACGGCCGGGGCACAAATAGGTTGTCAAAGATCGAGTGTCTTTTATGCCTGGGACGCATAAATGACATCACGAGATCGAAGACTCACTTATGCTGCTGTGGATAGTGAGTCGATCCGTGATGCAGTGGTGAAGCAGGTCAATCAGGACCTGGACGAATTTGTACGACAACTGAATCAACGTACTGTAGAGGGATTAATAGAGGCCAGTGTCTACGGCCAAATCACTGAATTGGCAGATGATTTCTCTCAGCGGATGAAGGATCAGGAGGCCCGAATTCTCAGTCAGGTACCTGAAAAGAACGACATGATTGAGCATATCCGGGTTGTAACAGAAGGTTCACTCGAGGCTCATGTACATCAGACTGCCAGTCAGGTTGCAGGAGAAATTGCCAACTCGGTAGCTACCGAGACTGTTGAGAGTCTACTTGATCAACATTTGGCACATCAGACACTGGAGAACCAACAGCCTAAGACAGGTTCCTCAGGGTGGGTCTATTTGGGGTTGGGGGCACTGGTGGTTTTGGGTGTCGCTGCCTTTCTGCTCTATACGTAGATTCGGGCTACTGCACTAAAGCAACCTGATTACGTGGGTAGATTGTACGTATCGTTTTGCTTCATTAGCGGACAACCTATTCAGTGCAATGACACACATTCATGGTATTTTTCTGTTCTTATCCACAGGATCAGGGGGAAAACCACTAATAAATTACAGTTTACAGGGTTAGATCTGGAGTCAGTTAGCGCTATATTCACCTGTATCAACACAGGAGATTACTATGTTCGGATTTGGCCGTAAAACCCAGATGCCTGAAGAGGGAGAGGCATTACCTGGTCGTTCGACATCGGTTCATCTTAACGACAGCCACTTTGTCAATGGGCATAGCTTGAAGGGCCCATTTCCTGATGGTTTAGCCATCGCGATGTTCGGCATGGGTTGTTTCTGGGGTGCGGAGCGGCGTTTCTGGGAATTGTCAGGGGTCTATTCAACAGCAGTGGGTTATGCGGCAGGTTACACGCCAAATCCGAGTTATGAAGAGGTTTGTAGTGGGATGACAGGGCATAATGAGGTGGTAAAAGTTGTCTACGATCCCTCATTGATCAGCTATCAGTCACTGCTTGAATACTTCTGGGAAGGGCACAATCCAACTCAGAGTATGCGCCAAGGTAATGATGTCGGTACCCAATATCGATCTGGTATTTATACCTTTGACGACCAACAGAAAATGCTTGCGGATCAATCCCGCGAACACTATCAACATGCACTTCAGCAAGTATCATCGGCACCGGTTAGCACAGAAATTCTGCCTGCACCCATGTTCTATTATGCCGAGGATTATCATCAACAATACCTAGCCAAGAACCCTTCCGGATATTGTGGCCTTGGGGGTACCGGGGTTTGTTACCCCAAGTAAAATACAGTATATATTAACCGGGCAATCTAATATATGGCAGGGTTAATAGTTACTCCACTTTATGCAGTAGCTCGCCTGATTCATTCACCACTTCCACACCAACGGGAATCCCCTCGCGAATACTGGCTGTAACGACGCAGAAATCCTCGAACAGGGTCAGACAACGGTCAAGTTTTCTTGATGCCAGGAGTTCCTCACCTGCTGTAATACGGACATCCAGACGACCGACCCGAATACGTTTTTTATCATTTCGGATCATCGTACAGGTGGCCTCAGTCTTGACGTTATGTGTCGGTACATCCTCTTTGGCAAGACAGAACATCAAGCTGGCGCTGAGGCAGTTGGCGGCTGCTGCTGCCAGCATCCGCGATGCATTGGGTCCATTGCGTTCACCCAATGGAGGAGGCTCGTCCATGATGATGTCAGGGGCCTTCTTTAAATCAAATTTTACCCGAAAGGCGTAATCTTCTTTCTGCTCGAGGTGAATGGTAAATTTACCGATCTCTTCTGACATGCTACTGCTCCTCGGTGAAGTTTCATTTGTTAAGTGATGTTGTGTTATTTGCGCAAAATTTTCCACGCTTGATGTTGTTCGATTAAACTCAGGGCCTGTTGCAGTAAGCCTTTACCAGGGTCTGTGCGGTGCCAGGTGGAGGCGCCTGATGGATGTGGCAGAGGGATCAAATCACCGCTGCCATAGTGAAATTTGATGGGGTGGATCCGGCCAATGATAGGGGTGAGTTTCTGTATGGCTATGAATTGTGCAATAGCCAGCTTTCCCACTGGTAGAATCAGTTGTGGTTGTAGCAGATCGATCTCTTTGGTCAGCCATTCTGTACATGTCTCGATCTCAATAGCACTGGGGACACGGTCACCTCCCTTGGCCTTCTTTCCCGGAAAACAGCGACAGACTGCAGACATATAGACTGATTGACGGAATTGGGTCTCATTCAAGCCAATACCTTGGAACCACTTGAAGAGGGTCTTACCTGCAGTCCATGCAAAGGGTTTACCCATAGACCCCTCTTTTTCTCCTGGTGCCTGGCCGACAAGTAGTACAGGTGAGACGACAGGTTCTCCGGTCACCACCGGCCCTATCACTGCGTCGCAGCTGTGACATTGGCGCAAGCTCTTTTGATGTGTTATCAGCTGAGAGACAGATGTATGACAAGGTGTGGAGTGTGTCATCAGTTCCTTCCTTGTTTAGCTTGTTGTTGGATTAGCTTAACACTATCTGTCCTAGATCAAATGTGCTAGTCCATTTGTGAGGTTTAATCAGAATGCTAAGCATTCAATGTAACCGATATCTGGGATCTACCTTGATCTGGAGGTTGAAATTGACGTAAAGCTTGCGGATTGACCATGAGCACCCCAAACTTGTTAGTGTTCATTCATGATCAGTTCTTTATAACGCATAGTACGCAGAGAGACGCAATGAATGCGAAGCATAATATATTGTTGTAACGACACTGTTTGCACCTTTTGCTTTTTATGGTGATTTCTATCTTAAAAAATTGTTCAGTGTATCTGGACGGATACGGGTGAGAATATGAAACCAAGGAACCACAAAAATGCAAACCATACTGGGGCTTAGCTTCGCTGCCTTGTTTATTGTAGGTTTTATTTGGTTTTTGCCTATCCTACTGATTTTGCGCTCAGCTAAAACCAATGGAGCGGAGAAGCTTATCTGGATTCTTGCTGTGGTTTTTGTCTCCTGGTTTGCCTGGATTCTCTATCTTTTATTAGCCCCACTTGGTCAGCGACAGGGTTAAGCTTAACGAAGATGCTAAGCCGTCAGTTATGTATGTAATTGGAGGAGAACTATGAAAGCAGTCGTGATGAGAAAGACGGGAGGTCCGGAAGTCCTGTCGTTAGAGGAGATCGAAGTACCCAGCATGACATCTGAAACACAAATAATGGTCAGGATCGAGGCTGCTGGGATAAACCCGATTGATACCAAGTTACGCAGTCGTGGTGTTTTTGTAGAAGAAGGGTTACCTGCGGTTCTCGGGTGTGATGGGGCCGGGGTGGTGGTGGAAGTGGGTAGGGATGTAACACAGTTTCGCCCAGGGGATGAAGTCTGGTACTGCAGTGGCGGCATGGGTGGTCTTCAGGGCAATTATGCAGAATTTACGGTATTGGATGAGTCGGTCTGTTGCCGTAAACCGGTCTCCATCGATTTTGCCCATGCTGCAGCTGCGCCTTTGGTGTTGATTACTGCTTGGGAGGCTCTGTTTGGACGTGCTCGGTTAACGGATGAAAAAACCTTACTGGTTCATGCTGGAGCAGGTGGTGTGGGACATGTGGCGATTCAACTGGCAAAGCAGGCAGGCGTACGTGTGTTGACGACCGTCAGTACGCCTGAGAAGAGGTCATTTGTAACCTCTTTGGGTGCGGACGAGACGATCATGTACCGGGAAAACAATTTTGTCGATGAAGTATTGCGGCTTACAGAAGGTGTTGGGGCAGATGTGGTCTTGGATACGGTGGGTGGTGAAGTCTTTAGAGAGTCGATTTATGCAACTTCACATTATGGGGATCTGGTCACTTTACTTGACCCAGGATTAGACGTTGACTGGAAAGAGGCTCGTAATCGTAATCTGCGAATAAGCTTTACTTTGATGTTGACTCCCATGTTGCGATCACTGCCTCAAGCAAGAGCAAATCAGACCGCTATCCTAAGTGACTGTGCAGAAATGATAGACAATGGTAGCCTTAAAGTCAGTATCAGCGAATGCTTGCCGCTAGCACAGGCTGTAAAAGCACATCATATGATCGAAGAAGGGCATGCGCAGGGAAAGCTGATACTCGAAATGTAGCCTTATTAAGGATGATTACTTTGTAATCATGATAAGATTATTGCTGACACGATATAGTGGTGAGTAAGCATAATGGCGAACTCTTCTTTGAAGCAGAGGAGGGTGTCGATACTACCTTTTATTATTAACTGCTTTAATTTGCAATAGTGTTATATGCTGATTGACCTCCTGAATATTGAGCTATTGGTTCGATGAACTGTGTCGGTGATAGTATGTGTTTAAGAAAAGTGGGTAGTCAGGAGGACGCATGAACGAGCATGAAAAAATCAATTACGTTGAATTTCCGGCAAGGGATTTAAAATTAGCCAAAGCTTTTTTTTCTGAAGTATTTGGCTGGTCTTTTGTTGACTATGGTTTAGATTATGTTGCGTTTTCTAACGCAGGCCTTGATGGTGGGTTTTATCAGGCGAATCTGACTGCTTGTGCTGAACGAGGTAGTGCCCTGATTGTGTTCTATAGTACAGACATTGAGGAAACAGAACAAAAAATAGTAGAAGCCAATGGCGTTATAGTGAAATCGATATTCTCTTTTCCGGGTGGCCGCCGGTTTCACTTCAGTGATCCTAATGGAAATGAGTATGCGGTCTGGTCAGATATCGATGCATAGAGCGCCCAGTTCTATGGTTATTTTTTAGTTGAGTTTATCTGTAGCACAATTGGCTTGGTTACATCTGGGTGATCTTGAACACTCTGAAGGTGCCGGATATGATGCCGCTCTCTTCTGCTGCCATCAGTCGGAAGAGCACTGCCTGACTTAGCGCTTGCCCCTTAGCGACCAGTAAAATCCCGGCTTCGGTATTAATTGGCTGATCGAGGATCAAGCCGGGTACAAGCTTACTGACAGGCAACGTCAATACTTCTACTTTACGGTTTTGGGAACCCAGGGAGAGGGCTTCGACCAAAATTGGGTCATAATATTCAGGGTTATTCTTGAGTTGTACGATGGCCTGATTCTCATCCATACCTTGATTGATCAGTCGATCATAGGCAATGGCTACCCGTATTATTTGACCACCGAGAATGGCTTTATTTTCGGTTGAGAGCTTTCCTTGGAATTCAATTTTTGCGACATCATTATTCTGTCGCTCCACCATGGCAGCAACTATCTCCAGACGAGGTATATGTTTAAGCAACCGAGCACCCATAACCGGATGTGATTCATAGAGTGCACTCTCTGTATGGCTCAATTCTGAACCCTCTGAAACCTTTTCTATTAACTCGTCAGTTAGACTGACGTACCCGAGTTGGCAAAGCATGGCTGCCAGATCGTAGTGCCAGCTGTCATCAAGCGATAAACTTTTTACAATGGTGTGGGCATGCTGTTTGATGCGTGATGATTGACTGAATGCAACTGGGTTGACCATGCTGAGGATGTCAGCCAGTAGATCGACAGCTCCCTTGAGGGTTTTGTTCAATAAGACCTTTTCAGAGGTGATCAGTCGATAGTGTTGGATCGCATCTGTAATGGTCTGGTAGAGCTGGTCTGTCTCCACCGGCTTATTTAAAAAACGAAATATATTGCCATCGTTTACTGCGTCTATGGCTACGTCCAGGTTGGCATTGCCTGTGAGCATGATACGGACAGTATTTGGTGAGATTGTATATACCTTGGATAGAAACTCAATACCATTCATATTCGGCATCTGCATGTCTGAGATGACTACAGCAAACGGTCCACCGTCTCTTACCGCTTGTACGCCATCAGCACCACTAGTGGCGGTTTCCAGGTTGAGGCGTTTTCGAAACTGGCGACGGAAGGAATCGAGCAGGTTACGGTCGTCGTCGACCATTAAAACCTTTTCAGGCAGCTTGTCCATCGAGATACTCCTTGGCAACTGCTGTCCATTGCTCGAAATCAGTTGGGGATAGTAAGGCTTGCAGCCGATCAGTTTTATAGTAAGGACTTTGTTGATTCTCACGGAACCAATGCGCATATAGATTGGCAGCATACACAACCAGACAATCAGGGCGTTGGTTGCTCTGGCTTTCAGCTGAATGATGCAGTGCTACAGCTTCCACAGCAGAGAATGGGAGTCCCCATAATCCCATCAGGTAGGCGCCGATGGTGGCATGATTACACCACAATGATTCCGTCTCAATCTCATATTGAGGAATACCGTCCTGCTTTGCCTGCCGCACTATGCGACGGTACTCTGCAGTATCCTGTGTGGCCAGAACCACTTCTCCCAGATCATGCAGAAGACCTGCCAATACTGGAATATGACACTGCTGTTGATCGAGGCCAGCCACTTTAGCCAGGCGTTGTACCAGACCGGAAATTATCATGCTGTGTTGCCATAGGGTATCGAGATTAAATTCCTCTAAAACAGATTTGTCGAGTTGTGAGAAGACTCCAACGGTAAGAGCAAGATTAGTAATGGTTTCTATACCCAATAGGGTGACAGCATGTTCTGGCGAAGCAATCTGCTGTGGTAGTCCAAAGAAGGCTGAGTTGACCATTTGCAGAATTTTAGTGGACATGCCGATGTCCTGAGCCACTATTCTGCCAATGTCGGTCACTGTAGTGGAATCGGACTGCAGTGCAGAAATCATCTTTTGATAGGTACTGGGCAGGCTGGGTAGTGTACCGAGACTGCTGATCATCTCCTCAACGGATGGATTGTTGAGCAGACTGCGTAGATGAAATACCCGTTGCAGGATGGCTATCAAATCAGATGTATCGCAGGGTTTGGCGATAAATTGGTGGGCGTGATGGACAACTTCCTGAGCAGGTGTACGCATCGCCTGTCCGGAGAACAGTAGGCGTGTGGCACTGGGATAGTGGAGTTGAACCTGTTTCAGCAGTTCGATGCCAGGCATGCCTGCAAGCTGGGTTTCGCTGACAACAATATCCACCTGCGACTGTTGCATCAATTCCAGAGCTTGTTGAGCATCATTGGCAAAATGCAGTTGCCATTTATTTCGAAAGGCCCGCAAAGTTCGTTTAAGTGATTGCAGCTGATTGCTATCGCTGTCAACGAATAGAATCGCTTTTTTCTCTGTGGTGTACATTTCAGTTGCCTGCGATTGCCGAATTTCGGCGACCTGACAGCTCATCCTTGAGTCGATGACTGACACATGGGAAGGAGCTGCTTGCTTCCCTGGTCGTAAGCCTGTAGACATGGGAAAATCCAAATCCGGGACAACTGGTTGCAGGCTTAATAGTTATATCGGTAGTACAGCAGAGAATCTTGAGGCCTGTGACCCGTTAATATGCATGTTTTAACGTATCTTACTGTATTATAAGTATATATCAATATTTTGTGAAGCGAACTTATCAGGGTGAGAAGGCAAAATTTACCTTGTCTGCTGGTAGTGATAGCTCCGGTATCATTGATAATCTATCATGAGCACCAAGCCTCATTAGGTTGCTGGGTTAATATTTGAGTTTTCAAATTGTTTATTGGCATTGGGTGATCTTAGGTATCGGATTGATGCTGCTGGAGATAGCTCTTCCCAGCTTCACCGTCCTTTGGATTGGAGCTGCAGCTGTTATTGTTGGCGCACTGCTCTTTTTTTTACCCGATCTGTCAGCCACGCTACAAGTGGTGTTATGGACAGTGCTCTCTGCCACTTTAGCCTGGTTTTGGTTTAAGTATCTGAAACCACTCTCGATTGACAAAACGAAAGCGGGCCTGTCTCGGGAAGCAATTATTGGTGAAGTGGGTCAGGTTCTGTCTGTGCCGAATGAAGAGAGGAGAGGGACACTTCGATTTCCAGCACCGATTTTAGGTTCTGATGAGTGGAAATTCATCGCTCAGGATAGCCTTGCCGTTGGAGACCGTGTGCGGGTCATCGATCTGTCAGGCAACAGCCTCATTGTAACTAAATCATAAAATTTGGGAGTTTGAAATGGAAGCAGGGTTAATGATCTCCTAATGATCTCCATAGCACTCTTTGTGCTGGTTGTTGTTACCATCGCAAAGGGCGTGCGCTTGGTTCCTCAAGGATATAAATGGGTAGTTCAACGTTTGGGGAAGTATCAGACCACACTAAGACCTGGTCTCAATATTCTGATTCCCTTTATTGATGATGTTACACACAAAGTCACCACCAAGGATATAGTGCTTGATATCCCTTCTCAGGAGGTGATTACGCGTGACAATGCAGTCATTGTGGCCAATGCAGTAGCCTATATGAACATCACTTCGCCGGAGAAAGCGGTATATGGTGTTGAAGACTATAGACTTGCTATTCAAACCCTGGTCCAAACGACGCTTCGATCGATCATCGGCGAAATGGCACTTGATGATGCACTCTCATCCCGTGATCTGATTAAAGCCAAACTGAAGGAGTCCATCTCTGATGATATCTCCGACTGGGGTATCATCATGAAGACGGTTGAAATCCAGGATATCAATCCATCCGGTACAATGCAGCAGGCGATGGAGGAACAGGCTGCCGCTGAACGTGGTCGACGTGCTACCGTTACCCGTGCCGAAGGTGACAAACAGGCCCAGATTCTTGAGGCAGAAGGAAGACTGGAAGCATCCAGGCGAGATGCAGAAGCCCCGGTTGTCTTGGCAAAAGGCAGTCAGCGGGCTATCCAAATGGTAACTGAGGCGATTGGTGAGAATGAGATGCCTGTCGTTTATCTGTTAGGTGAGAAATATGTGGGTGCACTGGAAAACCTCTCCGGTTCCGATAACAGCAAAATGATCGTACTGCCGGCAGACTTACCTGCAGCAATCAAGGGTATAATGAGCAGGTCCTAACTGAGTTCCCGCTTATGGCGTCCCTCTTTCTTCGTTGCCCCAACGGCATACCCCAAGGGCCCTTCCTTCGGGGCGCACCCCAATGCTATTGGGGTTATCGTGTCTTGCAGCAATCCACGTTGGTTGACTCTGTGCTTCGTGTCAAAATGCACCGATGAAACACGATATAAAACCACCCAAATCGATATTGAGAAAGGTCGGCAAGGCGGTAGCCGATTTCGACATGATCCGTGAAGGGGACCGGATACTGCTAGGGGTCTCCGGTGGAAAAGATTCTCTCTCACTGTTACAGATTCTCAGCCATTTACAAAGCTATGCACCCGTTAAGTTTGAGCTGGGCGTGATCACGGTTGATCCTGAGGTGGATGGCTTCAATCCGGCGCCACTCAAAGACTACTACGACTCAATGGGTGTGCCCTGGTTCTATGAAGAGCAATCCATCATGGATGAGGCCCGGCAGAACATGGATGGCAACTCTTTTTGCGCTTATTGCGCGCGCATGAAACGTGGCATCATGTACTCTACCTGTCGCCGGGAGGGCTACAATGTGCTGGCTCTTGCACAACATCTGGATGATCTTGCGGAGAGTCTCATGATGTCTCTTTTCCACGGTGGACAGCTACGCACCATGAAGGCGCACTATCTCAACGATGCACGGGATATCCGCATTATCAGGCCACTGGTCTACTGTCGGGAGACACAAACCGGATCCTTTGCTGTGGAAGCAGCGCTGCCTATCATTCCCGACAGTTGTCCGGCTTGCTTTACAGCGCCCACACAACGCGCCTACATGAAGCAGTTGCTAGCCAGAGAAGAGAGACAGGCCAAGCACTTGTTCGCCAACATGCTGCATGCAATGAAACCGTTAATGGATGAGATCCCGCCATGAAAATCAAGCATATATCAATTCCAACAAAGGTGGCCAGACCAGGCATGCAGCTCGGTGAAGTCTTGATGGAGTGTGTCGAAAAGCGCGTTCCGGGCATCCCGTACATGAATGCAGAAGGTAAGCTGTCCGGCAGGTTTTCTGTCAGACACCTATTCTTACTTTGTTGTATTCCAGAGGACATCATCCATGGTGCACACCTTCTGGGGGATGATATCGAGCATCTTGATTTTCCACACATCATAGCCGATGAACTGATGGCTCAGAAAGTGGATGACTTTGTATTCGCCGATTTCATTCAACTGTCGCCAAACTTTCAGGCAATCAAGGCGTTGGCGATCATGGAGCAATACAATACCTCTTATCTGTTTGTCACCGAAGGAGATAACTACCAGGGAGTTGTGACACGTTTGAGTATTGCCAGAGCTGTCGTCACCAAAGCGTGTTGCGTTGAGTAGATTGCATGCGATATGGATAATCTAACCCCGGAGATGTGGACCTCTGCTGCTGTGCTGGTGACGGCTTATGGCTTGATTTTCTCTGAAGTCCTGCACCGGACTAGCGCCGCCATTTTCGGTGCAGTGGCGATGATTGGAATCGGCATGTGGATGGGGTTCTATACGCAGGAGGCTGCCATCCTTGCGGTGGATGCCAATACCATTCTGCTGCTCGCTGCAATGATGATGCTGGTGGCCCTACTGCGACCCACTGGCGCCTTTGATTTTGCAGCAGTACATATTACTCATTGGGCAAAAGGCAATCCGAAACTGTTACTGATCTATCTCAGTCTTGCAGTGAGTGTCATCAGTACGATACTCGACAATGTCACCACGGTCATTGTATTCGCTCCGCTGACTGTATTGATCTGCCGTCTGCTTAAGATAAATCCGATGCCCTACCTCATGGCTGAAGCGATGCTCTCCAACATCGGCGGTGCTGCAACGTTGGTTGGTGATCCACCCAATCTGATGATCGGCAGTGCAGGGGATATCAGCTTCAACTCCTTCCTGGTGCATATGGGATTTCCGGTTTTGGTAGTTTGGATTGGAACGGTGGGACTGATGCTCTACCTGTTTCGTGATCAGCTTACCGACGGGGGAAAAGATCCCAAAACACTGGTGGCCACACATGCCATTAAGGATGCTGAGGGATTGAAACGGATACTCTTCTCTCTCGCTATTGTGGTGGTGCTCTTTTTTATACACCACACACTACATTTTTTGCCCGCCTATGCCTCATTTATAGGATTGACGCTGGCGCTGCTGTTAATGCGTCCCGATATGGAGAAACTGTTTAGCTCGGTCAACTGGTCAGTATTGTTCTTTTTTGCAGGACTTTTTATGATCGTAGGCGGGGTTGAGTCCTCAGGTCTGCTCGAACTGCTGGGTCATCAACTGGCGAAGTTGGCCACTGATCCTAGTAAATTGCTGATGACCTGTCTGGTGTTAATGTGGGTTGCGGCGATTCTCAGTGCTGTGGTCGATAACATCCCCTTCACCGTGACTATGATTCCCATCATCCTTGGGCTTGAGGGCAGTGGTGTCAATATCGCCCCCTTGTGGTGGGCGCTTGCCTTGGGTGTCGGGTTGGGTGGTAACGGAACCCATATCGGTGCAACGGCCAATATCATCGCAGTCAGCGAATTGGAAAAGAGCGGTATGCCTGAAGCCAAAGTGACGCCATTACAGTGGATGCGCACAGGGATGCCGGTTATGTTTTTTGGGCTACTGCTGGCGAGCGTGTTCTATCTGCTTTTTTTCGAGCTGTTTACGACAATCTGAGACAGTGGGCTGAATCGCTCTATTCCCTTAATTTCCCCATCTGATTAATTGCCGCTATTTACTTGATTGTTTTACTGGGTATTTCTATAGCTTATGTGTGATGCGCAGAAAATGAGGAGATTGGAGCGATGAATATCAGAACCACTACGGATCCCATAACCTTGCGTGACGTCTCCGATCTTGATGATCACCCCTGCCTCTACGAGGGTGATGGTGATCATGGTGTGGAGATCTATTTCGAAAGTGAATTCACCAAACGTATTTATCAGAACATGGTGTTGGAAGATCGGAAAATAGTCTGTGGCAATGATACAGACGACTATGTTGCTGAAGGTTAATGGGAGTTAGCGCATGATTCTGAGACGAATATATATGCTGATACCTACTACTGAGCAGGCTGGCAAGGTGGTCAATGATCTGATGCTTAATCGGGTCAATCGCCAGCACATACACACAATTGCCAAGCAGGGTGTAGATATTTCCGGGCTACCTGAAGCTACGGTAAGACAACGCAGTGATACAGGCGCTCGACTGGAACGTTGGTTCTGGGACTTGAACCTGCTGCTCTTTTTTGCAGCCTTACTGTTATTGTTGTTTGCGCTCTGGAGCGCAGAATGGGTATGGGTACTGGGGTGTTTGACAGTTATGGCTGTCACGGTTCTATCAGGTTACTACTTTGCCAGTCATGTACCCCACACACATCTGGCGGATTGCCGTGTTCCCTTGCAGCATGGCGAGATTTTGCTGTTGGTCGATGTACCTCGGTGGCGTATCACGGAAGTCGAAAGGTCGATCCGCCAGTTGCATCCCGAGGTTGAGATCGGTGGTGTATGATGCCTCAGGTATCTGACTCACCAACTAGGGTGACGCTTTCGCATCACCTGGTTTTTTTGACTATCAGACCCGAATGGCGCTTACTTAAGAGATTCGAGCATCGTCATTAGCCGTGCCTCAGAAACTCACCCGAGAAGATCTGCCGCAAATAAACGCAAATCACCGCGAAT
>JAHXHU010000335.1 GCA_025656375.1 Candidatus Thiodiazotropha sp. (ex Ustalcina ferruginea)
GCTTCACCATTCCAAGTGAAACGCCCTGTGCGGAGCCGCATGCAGGGTGTTGTGGGGGCTGGGGGTTAGAGACCCCCGGCTACCCGATTCGCCAAACAGATTTGTCTCGTAGATCTTTACCGAGGTGTTGCCGCCACCGTGCAGGACCAGGGATGGGTCGGAACCGAGCAGGCGGGAGCTATAGACACGCAAATCCAGCTCGTTTTGACAGAGATCTGCTTCGGTTGTATTCCAAAGGCTCTTCATTACCCCTCTCCTGTTCTGATACTAGGCTATCAGAACGACCTCATCAGGTTCGGAAGCAATATGCTTCAGTGTAGTTTTTAGGCGCGTTGTTTTGGTGAAGCAGGTTCAGAAATTATCTGTTGAGGTAAATAGACCGACACGCAGATCCTTGGCGGTGTAGATCTTTCGCCCATCCACCTTCATGACACCATCGGCAACACCTAGCACCAGTTTGCGGGTAATCACTCGTTTGACATCGATGTGATAGGTAACCACGTTGGCTTTCGGTAGTACCTGCCCCGTGAACTTGACCTCACCCACGCCAAGGGCTCGTCCATGACCGGGGTTGCCTATCCATGCTAGAAAAAAACCAACCAGCTGCCACATGGCATCGAGGTCCAGGCAGCCAGGCATGACTGGATCGCCGGGGAAATGACAGTCGAAGAACCAGAGATCGGGATTGATATCGAGTTCTGCCAGAATCTCACCCTTACCAAATTCACCGCCCTGATCGGAGATTTTTGCGATCCGGTCCATCATCAACATGTTCGGCGTCGGCAGCTGGGCATTGCCAGGGCCAAACATATCGCCATTGCCGCAGCGCAATAGCTCATCGCGGGTAAAAGTAGTTTGTTTGGTCATTATGGTCACGCCTCTTTGCCTACAACACCCGCTTGGGGCAGAAAAACGAAATAGTTTCCTCGCTCTAACGGGGGTGTGTCAAATGGTTCGCAATGAGAAATTGTTGATTAACTCAAGGTTTCTCTAATAGGGAACTCAAATAGGTGACAATTTCTGAGAGCGGAATAAAGCTGCTCTCCGGATCCTTGCGACCTCGATATTCCACCTTGTCATCGTCAAGCGATTTCTCACCCACTACAATGCGATGCGGGATACCGATCAGCTCCATATCGGCGAACATGAAACCGGGTCGTACATCACGGTCATCGAGGAGAATATCGATACCTGCAGCAGTGAATTCCGCGTAGAGTTTTTCCACGGCGCTTGTGACTCGTTCAGATTTTCTCATCTTCATCGGACAGATGGCCACCTGGAAGGGCGTCAGGGTATCAGGCCAGGTGATGCCTTTGTCATCATGGTGTTGTTCAATGGCGGCAGCGACGACCCGGGTGACGCCGATACCATAGCAACCCATGGTCATCACCACTGCCTTGCCATGTTCATCCAGCACTGTGGCCTTCAAGGCCTCACTGTACTTTTTCCCAAGCTGGAAGATGTGACCCACTTCAATGCCGCGGGCGATGGTTAAGGTACCTTTGCCATCCGGGCTGGGATCACCCTCACGGACATTACGCAGGTCGGCGATTTCGGCAGGTTCCGGCAGATCCCTGCCCCAATTGATTGAGAAGTAATGTTTACCGTCCTGGTTGGCACCGGCACTGAAGTTTGCCATGGCGGCAACAGTCCGGTCGACAATGATCGGGATAGGCAGATTTACGGGTCCAAGGGAACCGGGACCGGCACCGACCGCGACACGTATCTCCTCTTCGCTGGCAAAGCAGAGAGGGGAGGCGACCTGGGGCAGCTTGTCAGCCTTGATCTCGTTCAGTTCTTGATCACCTCGCACCAGTAGGGCAACCAGACTGGCATCACTATCCTCGGTAGCTTTTACCACCAGGGTCTTGATGGTCTGTCCAATCGGCTGATTGAACTGTTCCACCAGCTCCTGGATAGTCATGGCGTTCGGGGTGTCAACCATGATTATGTCACCAGCGGGAGCAGGACGCTCAGCGGATGGTGCGATGGCCTCGGCCAGCTCTACATTGGCGGCATAGTCGCTCTCGGTAGAGAAGGCAATGGTATCCTCGCCGGAATCAGCCAGGACATGGAATTCATGAGAGGCACTGCCTCCGATACTACCGGTGTCGGCAGCCACCGGTCGGAAATCGAGGCCGCATCGGGAGAAGATTCGACTATAGGTCTGGTGCATCACTTCATAGGTTGCCTGCAGTGAGTCCTGGTTGGTGTGAAAGGAGTAGGCATCCTTCATGAGGAATTCGCGGGCGCGCATGACACCAAAGCGGGGACGAATTTCGTCACGGAATTTGGTCTGGATCTGATAGAAATTGACCGGTAGCTGCTTATAGCTGCGTAGCTCATTGCGGGCCAGGTCGGTGATGATCTCCTCATGGGTGGGACCGTAGCAGAAGTCACGATTGTGACGGTCGTGCATACGCAGCAGCTCAGGGCCGTACTGTTCCCAGCGTCCCGACTCCTGCCACAGCTCGGCGGGCTGCACCGTGGGCATCAGCACTTCGAGTGCACCGGCACGATCCATCTCCTCCCGCACGATCCGTTCGACTTTGCGCAATACACGCAGTCCCAGGGGCAGCCAAGTGTAGAGACCGGCAGCCAGTTTACGGATCAGACCGGCACGCAGCATCAGCTGGTGGCTGGCAGTTTCGGCGTCGGCGGGTGTTTCCTTGACAGTGTGGAGCGGGAACTGGGAAGTACGCATGGTGGTGAATCAACCTGGTAGTCAAAAAGCGTGATTCTATCCCGCTTCGGATGTCGGGTCACGGATTGCATCATGGTGCGGCAGGGCCGCATCCTATATGATTGGCTACAAAAAGATGTGAATCACTATAATTCTTCGCAAATATATCCTTCAAGTAAGATCGATAATATTTATTTTCATTTGTGGTATTAAACGTTATTTGCAGCTTGCCTCTTGCAGAGTGTGGCCCTGCCGCACCCTAATAACTATTGCAGTAAGCCCTGCAGCTCACTCAGTCCTTCATGGAGACGGCATGAGTTTCTTCAATGTAGGCGACTTCGGCTTCAGTCAATTCGATACTGTCGTAACCGCTAATCATGGTCTTGATGTAGTGGGTCGGTGTTTTTCCTGTGGTGGTCATGTAGATATGGATGATTACGAATATCCTCATCAGAAAAGCGGCTGCGGTATGGAGGAAGGCAATCAGAAATAATCCATTTCCGGACCAGCTATAGCCACTCCACAGATCGTAGAAGAGGTAGACGATACCGGAGGCCCAGAGCGCCGGTCCTATGAAGATCATGAACCCCATATAGGTTAGAGATTGGAGGGCATTTTGTTTGCGTTGCAGGCCTTTCCGGTAAGGATGGGGTTCCCCCACCAGGATGCCGTAGGCATAAAAGCGGATCACCTTCAGAACACCTTCTTTAAAGAGATATTGGTGCCACTGACCGGTGGTGAAGTTCCAGAAAGTAGTGAAGATCCACAACACAATCAAAGCGATGGCGGCATAGGTATGAATCTCTACCGCAGTGCGGAAGTCGATCAAGTCGTGGGTACCGTGCAATCCCAATCCAGTAAAGAACAAGGTAAATATCAACAAAGCCTGAGACCAGTGCCAGAAACGCTCATATCGGGTGTAGAGCATGACATAGTGTTTCTCTCCGCGTTTTTGATAGTGGTGTCCTGATTTCTATTCTTCGCATGGCTGCTCATGATGCATCCCTCTGCTGATTATTATTACTGAAGAGCTTACGCAACAAGCCGTGCAGCAGCACGCCAAGCAAGGCGCCACCGAGTGCTAAATAACCCAGGATATCAAGCCAACGGAAGCTGTCCCGACCTGGCATGTAAAAGCCTTCCAGTTCATTCAGACGACCTTCACGACTGTGACAATCAGCACAGCCCATGGCATCCTCCTTAGGCGCTACCATGTGTGTAATGGGCCAGAAAGAGTATGTCTCGACAAAGTCGAATTTACCTGAGTAGGGGATATCGTTTTTTGCCATACCGACCTTGATAGCTCGCCCAAAATCGTAGTTGCCCCAGTAGGCGTCATTGTCATCACCCCATAGATGCATGTAGACCATGGTGTTATTGCCTTTGTCATAGGGTTGTACGGTAACCATGCGTTTAAAGGGCCAGATACGGGACTTGCCATCATTATGGAAACCATTGATTTCCACTGGGCCCTTGGCGGGGTCGAATTGGGACTCAATGGTGGTATAGATCATCTGTCCGTCGAACCAGTCATAGTGAGGCACCAGATTCTCACCGTATTTAAAGCTTCCTTTGATCGATTTATAGGTGGCTCGGTGTTCACCATTACCCTGGGTGTAGTTTTTCTCCTTGAAACCCTCACCGTTCGGCGGTACGCCAGTCCCATTCAGTCTTGGTGGCAACACCACCCCGTGCGATGGTGGGGATGTGGCAGGTCTGGCAGGCAATCTTATCTACATGGCCATTCAGTTTGCTACCTACCAATTCGCTATAGGAATGGGGTGCATCGCTATGACAGGACTCGCAGGTGGCGACATCACGACGTTCACCCGGCAGGCCGACGCCTTCGGTATCGTGGGCCATGACGTTGTAACGGCTACCTGCCCATAGATGTTGTCGAGTGACATGACAGGTGGTACAGGCAAAGTTGAGTCCTTCAGCATCCATATGCACATCGAGATCATGTGAGGGCCTCTTCAGCGAAGAGTCGAGGTCGCCATGTTTGACCCCATCACCACCGCCGCCGTAGAAGTGGCAGGTGCCACAGTTCTCACGTCCGGGTTTACCGACACTTTGCGCAACCTTGCTCCACGGGACCGGTTGCTTGCCTTCAAACATCATCGAACAGGCCTTGTTACCCAGGGAGTTAGGGGTTTTATAGTAAGCGCCAGTGCGGTCATGACAGACCAGACAGTCGATATTGTCCTGGTTGGTGAAGTCAAAGGTTTCATCCTTCCAGCCATAGCCGGCATGGCACTGTGCGCACATCCCCTCATTGCCTTTGGCATTGGTGCAGAAGGTATTGATTAGGGTCTTCTTGCCCAGCTTTTGCCCCGTTTCGGGATGATCGTACTCCCAGGTCCAGTGGATCGATTGCATGAAGTGTCTGCCGGCTTCAGTATGGCAGGAGAGACAGGCCTTGGTGACTTCCGGACCACTCTCAAATGGGCCCTTGAGGATCTCAACCTTGCTGTGGTCAGCGGTGGATTCCCCATCATCGCGGATACTCGGTTTGCTATCCGCAACAATGCGGAAGTTCATGTTGTTATCAACAGGTTCAGCACCGGAAGGGGAGGTATCACTTGCCTCGACAGCCGGTGTGAGTATCAGTATCAGAGCCCACAGGCAGGCACCGACACTGGAGTTGAAAGCCAGTGTGAGTTGTTTATACATCTTCATGTCCGTGATGACGGTGATAACCGCGACACATAAACTGCATTGGTCCGGTCTTATACCAACTGAAACAAATGTTCAGATTTGGCATCCATCAGGAAAAACGATCTTCCTGATCGTCGTGAGAGTACGCAGCTTGGTAGTGCATGACATTGATAATTCCCAATGTGAGCTTCTGCCCTAGATCAGGAGTCTTTGGGAGCTTGTAGAATCTGCTTTGGCAGGTTCCTTGAATAGCGTGTTAACAGGCCCTAATAGCCTAGTCAGTTTGGAGGGTAAGCTGAATAGTCTAAATGGTGGTTAACTCATTTAAAATGTTCCGGCATTCCAACCCCAAAGGTGTCGCTCAGCATTACTGAATTCGATATAGATTCTTTGTTTGGGGATATGCCGCTGTTGCTGTATGAGGTCACAAAGGATTTGGGAGAATTTAGTTGTCTTCTGGGTAGGCAAGCCAATACTTTTCAGTTCGAGGTAGGCTAAAGTTGCCGGTGTACCCGCAAACAGCATGTGGGGGTTCATTTCAAGGCTGACCATGACGTAGGTTTCAGGCTTTCCCAGCATTTCTGCAACTGTTGTTGAGGCTAGCCTGGTGAAGCTTGTAAGGTCATCCGGATCGACGACCAGATTGGTGATGATCTTGAGCAATGGCATGGGGGGTTATTATCTTTTGCAGTGCTCTTTAATCTGATCTCTGGCCTGCTGCATACGTTTCTGACGATCCTCCTCGGTCAGGCGTAAATACTTATCGCCTACTTTATAGAGTCGGTTCGCCAGGGCGGTGAGTTGTTCCAGATTTTTTCGTGCGGCGTTGCAATTCTGTTTGTTTCGCACTTTATCCTCGGCCAGGTCCTTCTGCTTGGCCTTTTTCAGTTCCCGGTCCTCTTCACTATCCGCCAGTCGCTGACGCAGTTTCTCGAGTCGGTCTTCAGAAGTGTCGGCGCTGCTGGATGGGGTGCTTCTGATCTTCACCGTCTCAGCCTTGGCGTCTGGTGGTGGTGTCTGGGAAAAGGTGACAACACCGTCCTCGTTGACCCATCGATAGGTTTCAGCCGACGCAGTAGTGGAAAATAGTACTATGAGTGCAAAAAAAGGTGCTGTTTCACGGATAGATCCCTGTGTGTCATGGTTTATCGATCAGGATCATTATGGAGCATGAGACGCGAATGGCAAGCGGGTGCAGGTGCTGAATCTACAAAATGAGAGAGGATATGTGCTTGACCTAGAAAGGTAGTATTAGTATTTTGCTCCGTTTCGATATTGTTTAGTGTCCGGTGAGATCATCGGCGCAATTGGAGGCCTCAACGTGGAACTCAGCGGTGGCGAGATCATCGTTCAATGCTTGAAAGATGAAGGTGTGGAGCACGTATTCGGATACCCAGGCGGTGCCGTGCTGCATATCTATGATGCAATCTTTAAGCAAAAGGACGTGAAGCATATATTGGTTCGCCATGAACAGGCGGCCGGACATGCGGCTGATGGCTATGCCCGTGCCACCGGCAAACCGGGTGTGATGCTGGTAACCTCAGGCCCAGGGGCGACCAACGCTGTGACGGGTATTGCCACCGCATTTATGGATTCCATACCGATGGTTGTTTTGACCGGTCAGGTACCCACTCCGGTCATAGGCAGTGACGCATTTCAGGAGGTTGATACTGTCGGTATCACCCGCCCCTGCGTTAAGCACAATTTTCTGGTCAAGCGTCTGGAAGATCTTGCTGAGACGATCAAGAAGGCATTTTACATTGCCACCACCGGGCGGCCTGGCCCGGTCGTCATCGATATACCCAAGGATATTACCGACCCAGGGATCAAGATTCCTTACAACTATCCCAGTCAGGTCAAGATGCGTTCATACAACCCGGTGGTCAAAGGCCATCTTGGGCAGATTAAGAAAGCAGTCAAGATCATGATGGAGGCGGAGCGTCCCGTCTTCTACACAGGCGGAGGGGTGGTGCTGGATGATGCCGCCAAGCCGTTGACCGATCTTGTGGATACTCTGGGTTTTCCGATTACCCAGACCCTGATGGGTTTGGGCGCCTATCCAGGCAGTGGAAAGCACTTTCTGGGTATGCTTGGCATGCATGGCACCTATGAAGCGAATATGGCGATGCACGAGACCGATGTGCTGATTGCTGTCGGTGCCCGTTTTGATGATCGGATTACCGGGCATGTCAAACAGTTCTGTCCGGATGCGACGATTATCCATATTGATATTGATCCCTCATCCATATCGAAGAATGTACGGGTCGACATACCGATCGTTGGCCCGGTTAAACAGGTTCTGAGGGATATGCTGAAGGTGGTCGACGAGGGTGAGATGAACCCTAAAAAACAGGCTTTGAAGCAGTGGTGGGAGCAGATCGAAAAATGGCGCTCCATGGATTGCCTGAAATATGATCAGACGAGTGACCTGATCAAACCGCAACAGGCTATTGAGGTGCTGCATAAGGTTACCAAGGGTGATGCCTTTGTGACATCTGATGTAGGGCAGCACCAGATGTTTGCAGCCCAGTTCTATCACTTCGATAAACCTCGTCGCTGGATCAACTCGGGCGGGCTTGGCACGATGGGTTTTGGATTGCCGGCCGCGATGGGTGTTCAGATGGCCTTTCCGAGAGCGGAAGTGGCGGTTGTCACCGGTGAATCAAGTATCCAGATGTGTATTCAGGAACTGGCAACCTGTCTTCAATATGAGTTACCGATAAAGATTATTCTCCTTAACAACGGCTGCATGGGCATGGTTCGGCAGTGGCAGGAGTTCTTTTACGAAAGTCGCTACTCCCAGTCTGGCATGGGTGTCACCCCGGATTTCGTTAAGTTGACTGAATCCTATGGCCATGTGGGCATGCGTGTCGAAAAGACCAAAGATCTGGAAGGGGCTATGAAGGAGGCCTTCTCCTATAAGGACCGGCTGGTTTTCCTGGATGTGGTGGTCGATCCCACAGAGAATGTCTACCCAATGATAGCGGCAGGCAAGGGGCATCATGAGATGTATCTGTCACCCGGGAGTGAGTTGGTCTGATGAGACATATCATATCTATACTGATGGAGAATGAATCCGGTGCACTTGCCCGGGTGGCAAACCTGTTCACTGCACGCGGCTACAATATCGAGTCGTTGACGGTGGCGCCGACAGAAGATCAGAGTCTATCGCGCATGACCCTGGTAACCCGTGGCAGTGATGAGATCATTGAGCAGATCACAAAGCAGCTGAACAAGCTGATCGATGTGGTGAAATTGGTCGACCTTACCGAGGGAGGCCATCTCGAGCGTGAGATGATGTTAATCAAGTTACGTGCCGAACGTATTCAGCGGGAGGAGATTAAACGCCTGGTTGATATCTTCCGCGGCAAGATCATTGACGTAACCGATACAAGTTACACTGTCGAGTTAACTGGCGCAGCTAGTAAGCTGAACGCCTTTGTAGAGGCTGTAAACGAAGAATTGATTATCGAGGTGGTTCGTACCGGCCCATCCGGGATCGGTCGTGGGCCAAAAGGTCTGGGTCTCTGACAGTTCAATTATGAATTTTGAATTATTAATGATGAATTGAGGTGTGCGTGCCGCGCGTGCTGTTTCATATGTAATTCAAAATCAAGCATTCACAATTCAAAATTTTTTCCGAAGGAAAGCAACATGGCTATCAACGTATATTACGACAAAGACTGTGACCTCAACATCATCAAGGGAAAGACAGTCTCTATCATCGGCTACGGCTCCCAGGGTCATGCCCATGCCAACAACCTGCAGGACTCCGGTGTCAATGTCATTGTTGGTCTGCGTGAGGGTTCTCCTTCAGCCATTAAGGCGGGCAATGCCGGTCTTACCGTAAAATCGATCGAAGAGGCGGTACAGGCTGCAGACATTGTCATGATCCTGGCTCCAGATGAGTTTCAGGCGACCCTTTATCGGGAACAGATCGAACCTAATATCAAAGAGTCGGCAGCGTTGGCTTTTGCCCATGGCTTTGCGATTCATTATAATCAGGTCGTTCCCCGTGAGGACCTCGATGTCATCATGATCGCTCCCAAAGCCCCTGGCCACACTGTGCGCAGTGAATATGTCAAGGGTGGTGGTATACCCGATCTGGTGGCGGTTTATCAGGATGCATCGGGTACAGCCATGGATACTGCGCTTTCATATGCCTCAGCGATCGGTGGTGGCCGTACCGGTATTATTGAGACCAGTTTCAAGGATGAGACCGAGACAGATCTGTTTGGTGAGCAGGCGGTGCTCTGTGGTGGTGCCGTGGAGCTGGTGAAAGCGGGTTTTGAAACCCTGACAGAGGCGGGTTATGCCCCCGAGATGGCCTATTTCGAATGCCTGCACGAGCTAAAGTTGATTGTCGATCTGATGTACGAGGGTGGTATCGCCAATATGAACTACTCCATTTCCAACAATGCGGAGTACGGCGAGTATGTAACCGGTCCTCGTGTGATCAACGATGAGAGTCGCCAAGCCATGAAGAAGGCGTTGCAGAATATCCAGAGCGGAGAATATGCCAAGCAGTTCGTCTCTGAAGGGCAGCTCGGTTACCCATCGATGACTGCTTATCGCAGACTGAATGCAGAGCACCCCATCGAACAGGTGGGCGAGCAACTGCGGGGTATGATGCCCTGGATCAAGAAGATTGTTGATAAGTCGAAAAACTAGCGTTTCTGTTTCTTGATAAAAAACCGCTGACAGGGATGTCAGCGGTTTTTTTTGTCTGTATTGAATAGAGAAAGTCCTGGATTATTATTGTACCATTGGGAATGAAGCTCGAATCTCTACTCCCTGATCGATAGCCGCTTCAATTTCCATTTTTCCTCTGACCGATTCCGCTCTCTCACTCATACTCATCAATCCCAGGCCAAGTTTTTCCTGAATGGTCGTCTGGTCGAACCCTATGCCATTATCCGTGATGCTTAAATGAATAGCATCGTTGTGATCTGAAAGGGTCACTTTCGCTGTAGTGGCCTGGGAGTATTTAACGGCATTGTTTAGTGATTCCTGAACAATACGATAGATGACACTTTTATAAGCTTCGTGTATCTGAGATTCATCGATGTCAAATGCTATGTCTACATCCAAGCTAGGGCATTTTGTCTGCACTGCCAGGAAATCGCAGCTAGAACCCCAATATCGTCAAGAATGGCAGGACGTATGGCGCTGCTAATGGCTCTAACCTCACCGATAGCGTCTTTGACCATATCTGAGACCATTCCAAGAGAATATTTATGCTCGGCTGGGAGGTTCATCTCATGGTTGTCTTCATAGCCATCCAGGCATTGCTTTACCTGTAGACCTATCGTCGTCAACAATTGCCCCAGCCCATCGTGCAACTCTCTTGAGAGCCTTTTCCGCTCCTTCTCATCTGAGTTTATGCGCTGTAGAGGCGGCTGTTTGTTTTCCAGGAGATTTTTAATGTTCTTGCTTACGTTGGATGTGTTATGTGACGTAAGATTTCTTGTTGAGATGGATGAGGGGGGAGAGGGGATGTCCGCATGGGAAGCCGATTTTAGGAAAACTGTTGTCATTTTTTATTGAGGCCTTTATGCATGTTAAATCAATAAGTCAGTAAATCAAGGGTGTGTGCACGAGCCATTCCTATGAATTACTTAGTACCAATTTGGCAGGGTAATATCGGGTAAGCTCATATTTATAACAATCATCTGCCTCGCTTATTCATGAATAGGGAGGCTCCACCAAAGGGAGACTTAAAAGTCACTCGAATAGTGGTTTTATTCCTGATATTTGTTGGATGTTGGAATAGTCACACAAATATTTTGTAGCCTGTGACTGATCTCACATATCTCATGAGCTAATGTAACGACGTAGCATCCTATAACTTGAAAAGTTTATTAACTAAATTCCTGCTAAGACAATATGAATTCAACCAGTAATGTCACTGTATTTTTTATGGAAATAGTAGGTGTGGCAATATTTGCATGCGTACCTGGCGGACTATTTAGCCTCTTGAAATTCCAACTCTAGGCTGATGGTACCAAAGACCGATATGCATGCCAGCTGCCGTGCCCGATTAGGGGTAGGGCAACAATTAATCCGACGTAATAGGTCATCAGCCCGAGGCCCACAATGAGAACGATCAGAAACGCCCACAGCATCATGGCGGGCATATTTTTCAACACGGACTTAATGCTGAAACGGATCGCGGTGAATCCATCGACCTTGCGGTCAATCAGCATGGGCACTGTAATGACACTGATCACATAGGCGCACCAGGCGAATAAAAAACCGACTGTGATACTTGCTATAGAAAACGTCATGCCTTTTTCTGACAGAAATACGTTGCTGATGAAGTTGCCTATCGGAGGTGAAATACCTTCATAGAGCAGGGCAAAAAGCATGAAATTAGAGGCTATCCAGAGCTGCGTGATAATCAAAAAACCTACTGTGATTATACTGATCTGGGTATGATTACTCTTCCAGGCTTCCAGTGCGTTGCAGGTTTTGAGCGGTTCTCCCCTTTCCAGATGTGCGCTCATTTGATAAAGGCCGATACCTAAGAATGGGGCAATGAGAAAAAAGCCGGCAACGAGGAAAGGCAAGAGAAACAGATTGTCCGTTGCAAACAAAGCAAATGTTAGCAGGCCGCTGATCAGTACAATACCAGCACCATACATGAGGCTATATCGCCCTGCATCTCGCATATCCTTCCAGCCTCTCGCTAACCATTCGAAAGGTTCGGTAAGCTGGATTTTGTTAACAACGAGTTCAGGCCATCGGGTGCTACCTGTATACGCTGTGGTCTCCATCTTCAATCCTCCTAATAAAAAGGCGCTCAGGCTAACGCTCGAAATGATATCAGACGTTTACTGCATGCGCTTACGCCAGGTTGTTTTATTGTAATACTGTATTTTACCCGTCCACTTAGGATCGCTTGAACTGTTTTTACAAAGATATATTTTTGTCAGATGTTAATCCAGTTTAGCTGCTGATTGAAGATTGTATACTTTGTACCCAATCAAGATGCAAACTTCACTTGGCTACTATCGACTGTGGTTTCAACCGAAAGCTGATATCTGACATCTATTGTCGACCTAACTTATGGAACTAGTGTAGTGTCCTGAATAAAATATTCATTTATAATTCCCAGTGTTCCGGTTTATGGCAAAGGAAGGAAAAAATGAATTCAGCAGTTG